>CAILJH010000275.1 GCA_903834475.1 uncultured Prolixibacteraceae bacterium
AGGGTGCCCCGGTGCCGGCGGCGGTTGCAACCTGCTTGTCGGTATAGGCATCGAGCCCCTGCAGGTTAAAGGTGACTGACTTTTTTGGTCCTGTGACGTTTACCGTCCAGGTCAATTGCATGATGATATCTGCTTTTGCAATTTTCTTTAGTTTGTCGATCGGGCTTTCACCCACACTGCCACCCGATTTGTTCTGGAGCATGGCATCCTCGGCACTCTCTGATGAGAGGCTTTTTAAGGAAGACTCAGCGTTTTTTAGCGGAAACCCTCGCTCAGCCATCAACCCGTTTATTTTGCTGACGACTAAAAGTAAATCCGGATTTTCCTGAAAGGCTTTTTTATAATCGGGTATTTTCACCCTGGTCCCCTGGTTATCATATTCAGTCATATAACCATTGAAGTTGCACCAGGCGTCACTGGGCAAAATCATGATTGTCGGTTTTTTTGCCTGGGCATATCCCACATTGGCATCCAGGAAAATACCGGCTGCCAGCATAATCAGTATATAAAATGTCTTCATCTGATGAAATTTTAATGGTTAAAAACCTGAACCCAGCGATTTAATGAGACCTTCTGCTTCCAAATCTTTGCGCAGGTTATCTTTTGAGACAGATAAGATGACTCCGATTTTATACTCTTTCCCTAATTTCAGGATATCTTCTGCGTTGATGGAACCATCGCCCGAGGTACTGACAAACTTCATGTATTTTCCCCCCGTCTCAAAAAAACTGTTGAAGAAATCCTCCTTTTCCTGTTCCAGGTTTGGATTGCTGATCAGTGGTTTTTGGGTACATCCGGCTCCTTTTCCGGTAAAACCTTTAAAAAGGATCCCGTGAACGGCATTTTTTTTCGCCTGTTCAATTGCGACGACAGGTTTTTTTGAATATGACCATACCTTCACCAGGTAGGAACCCGATGCGCCTACCGATACACATTCAATTTCGTATCGCCAGTTTTCGGTGTCTTTGTTTGCCTTTTTCTTTGCCTGCGCATGTGCCATGGTGACAGCGATGGAAATAAACACTGCGATCAGGAGTACAACTTTTACAATCGTTTTCATATGTGCGGTTTTTATGTTATTTAATTTGCCTGATCAGCATTCCCGGGTAATATTTTTTACTGGCGCCAGCAAAATGGGTACGATCAATTTTCAGCCGGGCAGCCAACGTCTCAGGGGTCAGCGTTGTATCAGCTGCCTGTAATTCTCCTGCCATGAAGCGATTATCCCAGATTTGAGTCTTATCCACTTTTATTTTTCCCACTGATACATATTTTGTCCTGCCCGATTTTTCATCGAGTGTTTGTTCAAGTACTTCGTATTTATCGCCACCTTCCACTCCCTCCTTGAGCCCGATTTTGGCAGTTACAGGATCTGAAGTATAAAGGGGAGTTTTTGTTTTAAACACATCATATTCCGCTTCGAGCTTTGCAATGACCGCATCAAGAGACCTGACCGTAGCGATCCTGATTAATTCTTCTTCACTTTTATTCGTAAATATGGACGATTGAACATCTGCCCAGGCAGTTTCCTTACCGATAAACACCAGGCTGAACAGTGTTGAATTGTCATAAGCTTCCTTTTTCCTGACATCGAAAAACGAATCGTCGGTCCAAAGGTTTTGATAAAAAACGGCCTCCACCGAATCGTTCCAAACAAGTTTGTAAAGGAACGAGGTGCTTTTTACAACGTAACCTTTGGCCAGGATGTCGGCAGCTGTGCTTGCTGCGGTAGCTGCAAGCTGGCCATATCCGCCCAGGAGATTTCCTGCATTGGTGAGGGTGCCACTTGCCACAGCTCCGACATCCTTTTTATCGACATAATTAAACCTTGTTACAACAACGAACGTATTCCCAAGCAGTTCACTTCCTGCATCGGCCAATGCTGCAAGCCCCCTGGCAGATGTTTTTGCAATTCCCGCCTGCATTTCGGTAGCATCGTAGGATCCCCGTTCGCCTACCAGCTGCATGTTGAATGTTCCCTTCGGGCTCCGGTTGAACCATTTTGATACCAGGTCTTTTGCCACATTGTTTTTAATGAAATATTTTTTTATAATCAGGGGTAAATCTTTGGTGTTGGTGGTGTCTACAAGTCCCCCGGTTACTTCAGATGCGACCCCTAACCCGGAGGTTGCCATCAGCTTGCCAAAGCCATTGGATTTTTTAGCCAGGCTGTCTTTGGCCCGGTCTTCAGATGTCAAAGCATAGCGTTTTGAATCGAATGTGCGCAGGGTCAGGCAATGATCATTAAATTTCTCCGGGATCGGAGATTGGATAAATGTCTCTTTAATGACATGACCGTTGAT
>CAILJH010000276.1 GCA_903834475.1 uncultured Prolixibacteraceae bacterium
ATTCATCACATATTTCACAATGGTATCCTTCTCTCTTATCGATAGGGTAAATGCGCCATAGCTTTCCGCCCAATTCGAAAAGTTGGGAAAAATTCCATTTTCTTTAATCCATTTCGAACTGGCTACTTTAACAGCTTTAACCAGATCAGCCAAAGCAATCGAAGGGTGCAAATCACAAACAATATGAATATGGTCTTCAATACCATTAATCCTTAAAAGCTTGCAGTTTTTGTTTTTCATCACTCCCCAGATGTATCTGAAAAGCTCTTCATTGCCGGAGTTTCGCATTACCTTTTCGCTGTTTTTGGTATGAAAAGTTAGGTGGTATAGAATTTGTCGGTAACTGGCCATGGTGATCGGTTTTAAAAGCTTATAAAAAACATTAGCTGGGATAAGTTACAAATATTTTGGCAATAAATAAATGTTTAGAAATTGTAACGTTCAAATATTCAACCCACTTCGGGGTTGGGGTGCAGTGGCTGCTTGTTAGCCCTCAATTGCATTGGGGGTCACTAATATTTAACCCCTACGGGTTAAGTACGGCAGAGAACTGAGCAATCTGCTTTTTAAAACTCCGAAGGAGTACACTGTTATTGACCCCCAGCATCGCTGGGGGCAAAGAGAAATGCAGAGAATAACCAACCCCGAAGTGGGTTGAATGAAGCAAAAAATCCTGACAGGTTTTGAAAACCTGTCAGGATTAACTATTTAAAATCGAAACTTTTCTTACTTGTAGCTTTCAATCGGTTCGCAGGTGCAAACCAGGTTGCGATCGCCAAAGGCATCGTCAACACGGCCAACCGGTGGCCAGTATTTGTTTTCCTTTAGCCATGCCAATGGGAATACAGCTGTCTGACGGCTGTACGAATGGTTCCAGTCGTCGGCAGTTACCACACTTGAAGTGTGTGGTGCATTTTTCAAAGGATTGTCTTCCTTGTCCATTTCTCCTGAAGCTACAGCCTGAATTTCGTCAAAAATACCGGTCAGCGCTTCGATGAAACGATCCAGTTCCTGTTTCGATTCGCTTTCGGTTGGCTCAACCATCAGTGTTCCGTGAACCGGGAACGAAAGTGTAGGAGCGTGGAAACCATAATCCATCAATCGTTTGGCAATGTCGCCTTCGGTAATGCCGGAAGCGGCTTTCAGGTGACGGCATTCCAGTATCATTTCGTGAGCGCAACGGCCATTTTCGCCGGTATATAAAATTCCGTAGTTATCTTTTAAAGCGTTGGCAATGTAGTTGGCATTCAGAATCGCGATTTCTGAAGCACGTTTCAGTCCGTCGGCACCCAGCATTTTGATGTATCCGTAGGTAATCGGCAGCACCGAAGCGCTTCCCCAGGGAGCTGCTGAAACGGCAGTAATTCCAACATGCCCGTTGTTCATCACCGGATGCGATGGCAGAAACTCTACCAAATGGGAAGCTACGGCAATTGGTCCAACACCCGGGCCACCACCACCGTGAGGAATGGCAAATGTCTTGTGCAAATTCAGGTGACAAACGTCGGCTCCGATGCGGCTTGGATTCGTCAACCCAACCTGAGCGTTCATGTTGGCACCATCCATGTAAACCTGTCCACCGTGCGAATGAATAATTTCGCACAATTCGGTGATCGATGATTCATAAACGCCATGTGTGGATGGGTAAGTCACCATGAAACACGACAAAGTATCTTTGAATTCTTTGGCTTTCTGGCGTAAAGCTTCTACGTCGATGTTTCCGCGTTCGTCGCAAGGTGTAACCACAACTTTCATACCGGCCATCACGGCGCTTGCCGGGTTGGTTCCATGAGCCGAAGAAGGAATCAGCACCACATCGCGGAACCCTTCGCCACGGCTGATGTGGTATTGACGGATGACCATCAATCCGGCGTATTCGCCTGCTGCTCCTGAATTGGGTTGAAGACTGACATCGGCAAAACCAGTGATTTCGGCCAGATCGCGACGCAGTTCTTCCATCATTTCATGGTATCCGCGTGCCTGATTTTTCGGCACAAACGGATGAATCCCTCCAAATTCGATCCAACTCATAGGCAACATTTCGGTTGCCGCATTCAGTTTCATGGTACACGATCCCAACGGAATCATGGAGTGTGTGAGCGAAATATCTTTGTGTTCGAGCTTTTTGATGTAACGTACCATCTCAGTTTCAGAGCGGTATTTATTGAAAACTTCCTGCTGCATGAAAGGCGATGTCCGAAGGAATTCAGACTGAATGGTGCAAAGAGCCGGATATTCAGTGGTCAAATCGAACGGTTTATTGGCCGCTTTGGCGAATACTTCAACCATCCAGTTGATATCGTCGAGATTGGTGGTTTCGTCGATGCTTAAACCAACTTCACCATTTTCGAAATAGCGGAAATTCATTTCCAGTTCGAGCGACAACCATTCAATGTCTTCGCGTTTGACGTGACGGGGTAATGCAAAACGAATGGTGTCGAAATAACTGCTGTTGAGTTGAGTGTATCCCAAAGCCGTAATTTCTTTTTCGAGTAAGGCCGCAATACCATGAATTCGGGAAGCAATCTGTGCGATACCATCCGGTCCGTGATAAACGGCATAAAATCCAGCCATGTTAGCCAAAAGTGCCTGTGACGTACAAATGTTGGAAGTGGCTTTCTCGCGTTTGATATGCTGTTCTCGGGTCTGCAGAGCCATGCGCAAGGCGCGGTTTCCATGAGTATCTTTCGTAATACCGATGATGCGGCCCGGCAAGTTTCGTTTAAATAAATCTTTCGAAGCAAAAAAGGCAGCATGTGGTCCGCCATATCCCATCGGAACGCCGAAACGCTGGGCACTTCCGAAAACGATATCGGCACCCCATTCTCCCGGAGGAGTCAGGATCGACAAACTCAACAGATCGGTTGCAACCGAAACAAATATTTCTTTTTCCTGCGACGCTTTAACCAGCGACGAATAATCTACAATTTGTCCGTCGGAATTTGGGTATTGAACGATGACTCCAAAGGTATTTTCATCCAATATGAAGTTTTCCCACTTGGCTACTTTCAGTTCGATACCCAGCGGATTGGCCCGCGTAATCAGCACATCCAAGGTTTGCGGCCAGATTTTTTCATCCACCCAAACCACGTTGGCGCCAGACTTAGCCTTGGCACGCGAACGGGAGTTCATCATCATAACCATGGCTTCGGCACCAGCAGTGGCCTCATCGAGCAAACCTGCATTGGCCAGTTCCATTCCGGTCAACTCACAAACCATGGTCTGATAATTGAGCAATGCTTCCAGACGTCCCTGCGAAATTTCAGCCTGATAAGGTGTATAACTGGTGTACCAAACCGGATTTTCGAGTACATTCCGGAGGATTACGGCAGGAGTAATGGTGTCGTAATAACCCATTCCGATGTAGGTGTTGAACACTTTATTTTTGGCTGCCAATGCCAGAATTTTGCGGAAATACTGACGTTCGGTCAATCCATCTTCCAGATTCAGTGGTTGTTTCAGCCTGATGTTTTCAGGAACAGTCTGATTCATTAATTCATCCAGTGTTGAAACACCAAGGATATTCAGCATTTCCTGAATTTCATGATCGCGTGGACCGATGTGGCGCATTACAAATTTATCGCTTGCCATATTTTTTAAGAATTTAGAGCCTCCCCCAACCCCCTCCAAAAGAGGTGGCTAAGTATCGGCATTCAGAGATTTTATTATTTCTTTTCGTCAGCAATTTGAGTGAGCAATATTAATATTTATAAGAGTTTTATAAGATGATATTTGTTAGCCTCCTTCAGACTCCTTCACCAAGAGAGGCCTTAAAGAGTTGTCAAATTATATTACACTTTTTTTTATTTTTTTGCTACAAGTGGAATAACATTCCAAAGTTGCTGCACCAAACACCCTTCTCCTTTGGAGAAGGGCTGGGGATGAGGCTATAAAAACGGATTATTCTTCTTTTCAAATCCGATCGTAGTTTCCGGGCCATGACCGCAATAAACAATCGTTTCGTCAGGTAATGTCAGCAATTTAGATTTAATATTCCCGACCAGCCTTTCATAGCTTCCGCCCGGAAGGTCAGTGCGGCCAATACTTCCGTAGAAAAGTACATCGCCGGCAATCAGAATTTTTTGTTCCGGGTTATAAAAAACCACGCCGCCGGGCGAATGACCCGGAGATTCAATGACCTGCAGATACGAGTTTCCGAAAGTCAGTTGAACGCCTTCCTTAAAGAAGGTATCCGGAGCATCAATCGCTTCTACCGGTATTCCAAACAAATCGCCATGCGAGGCTGCATCTTCAACGAGTGACGCTTCATCCGAATGAGTTTCAAACTGAAGTTTGTATTTAATACGGCAGTGGGTAATTCCCATGATGTGATCGAAGTGGCAATGGGTATTGATCAGACGAACTGGTGTTAACTGTTTTTCAGCGATAAAACGGTCGAGTTCCTGACGCTCGTTTTCGAAATAGCAGCCTGCATCAATGATGACACATTCGCCTGTTTCGTCATATGCAATAAAGGTGTTTTCCTGAACCGGATTGAAAGTGAATTTTTTAATTGAAATCATATTGAAAAAATTGACTATTAAAGTATTTACGATTTACTATTTCATTTCGCACTGAGCAGAAAATTGAAAACAGTAAATTGCCACATGGCAAATCATTTATCAAGGCCTTTTAACATCGGAACAAACACAAATGTTCCATGTCCTTCCTTGTAATATTCGGTTTCGCTGGTTTTTACCAAAACGTACATGGTTTGCTTTTCGCGCGGTCCCATCGGTACCACCATCCGGCCTCCAACTTTTAATTGTGAAAGCAAATCTTCAGGAATAACAGGCGCTCCGGCGGTAATAATGATTTTATCGAAAGGACCATAAGTTGGCAATCCCTTGTAGCCATCGCCATAAAATAATTTAGGATTGTAGCCAATCTGTGGTAGAATTAATTGTGCCTTCAGATACAATTCACGCTGCCGTTCGATGGTATATACAGTGGCTCCCATTTCGAGCAAAACAGCCGCCTGATAACCTGAACCGGTTCCGATTTCCAGAATTTTTTCAAACCGCTCAACTTGTAAAAGCTGAGTTTGAATAGCCACGGTAAGGGGTTGACTTATGGTTTGCCCAGCGCCGATCGGGAAAGCCTGGTCTTTATAGGCGAAATCAAGGAAACTACTGTCCATAAATAAATGGCGCGGCACTTTTCCAATAGCTGCCAAAACTCTATCGTCCTTAATGCCTTTGATACGAATACCTTCCACCAATCTTTTCCTTAAACCCTGATGTCGTAATGTATCCAGAAACTCCATAGAAAATCCTTTTTCCAAATATAGCCAAAGATAGGCCGAAAACGATATCTACCAACAAACAATATTAACAATTGAAGTTGAAAAGTATTTTGGATGGCAACAGAACCACTTTTAATTTATACCTATTTTGCAAGTATGTTAAAACTCGGAATTTTCGGCGATCAATCTAATCATCCAGAACCTCTGGAAAGGTTGAAAACAATTGCTGAAACTGAGGTTGCAGGCATTTATCTTTCCGGAAATGCAAATCCTCCGGATGGCTTTGTTTCGTTTTCAAGCCCCATTGAACTGATGGATACGTCGGATGCCATTCTGATTCTGAGTGATAAAAGTATCAGTAACGAACTGATCAAACTCATTCTGCGAAAAAGCAAACACATGTTCCTGAAATCTATTCCGAATCTGACTGTGAGGGAAATCAAGGAACTCACTGATTTAGGCCAAGAAGCCGGAATAGTAACTTTTATCTACAATCCGTTTAATTATCTGCCTTTTCTTGATCCTTTCAGAGAAAATTACGAAAAACCACATCTGATTAATCTGCGAACCTGTTTTGAGGGAACTTTATTAAAACCTTCTCATGAAATGTTGTTGTTGGTAACTGCCTTAAACCAAATGGTTCAAAGCAATTACAAAAAACTGGATGTCATTGGTCTGAAGAATTCAGGAAAACAAATAACAATAAACCTGCGCATTGAATACGATAATGGATGCATTATCAATCTCACCATTTCAGAAGAGAAATTACCCGGAAATTGCGAAATATTCAGTTCTGAAGGTACATCCAGATTTGAATTTCAGACACCACTCTATATTTCCTATCCTCAACTTAACCAGGAACATGCGGCTATTGATCATTTTGTAAAACTTATCCGGAATCAGGATAAAAGATCTGACGCTTTCGACAACTTCCTGAATGGTTTTCAGATCGTGCATGAAATCCGGAAAAGCCTTCGCTACAACGAAATAGATTTTTAAGCTAAAAAATCTATTTTTGCCGCAATATTTTTCGGATTGATCCGTTCAATGATTACCTAATGTGATCCGAACCAAACTTATTTCATGCATAAAAATCTACAAGTAGCCAGGTATCTGGTATTCGATCTATTTGCGGCCCTTGTTAGCTGGACCCTATTCTATATTTATCGCAAGATGTATATTGAACCGGAAAAATTCGGCTACAAAATTCCAGTCGAATTTGACCGGAATTTTTACATGGCTTTGATTTTTATCCCTGCTTTCTGGATTACAATTTATTTTATTACCGGGCAGTACACCAATATCTACCGCAAGTCGAGATTGCTCGAACTCGGCAAAACCCTGATGACTTCAATCGGTGGGGTAACTGTTCTCTTTTTCCTCTTTCTGCTTAACGACTGGATTCCGGATTACCGAAAATATTACAATCTGTATATTACGCTGTTTTCACTTCATTTCGGATTTACCTATTTGTTCAGGCTAATCCTTACAACCCGCACCATTCATCGGATTCATCATCGAATTATCGG
>CAILJH010000277.1 GCA_903834475.1 uncultured Prolixibacteraceae bacterium
AGGAAAAATGAAAGATCTTTTGCGCCTAGTTGCTTTTCAGACTGGCCATGAAGTTTCGCACGAAGAATTGGCAAAGCAATTGTCTCTGAGTAAAAATACAGTCGAAAAATATCTTGATTTATTATCTAAAGTATTCATTATTTATCGGTTAGGAGCTTTCTCCAAAAATTTGCGCAAAGAGGTAACCAAGGCTGGAAAATGGTATTTCTACGACAATGGCGTCCGCAATGCCCTGATTTCCAATTTTAATCCAATGGTATTGCGTCAGGATATTGGCCAATTGTGGGAAAGCTATTTGATTTCGGAACGCATGAAGAACAAGCATTTCAATTCGGAACCCGCTGAGTTCTATTTTTGGAGAACCTATGATGGTCAGGAAATTGACTTAATAGAAGTACATGGTGAAGTGATTTCAGCATTTGAAATCAAATATTCTGAAAAGAATGTGAAAATACCTCGGGCATTCAAGGATAACTACCGTGATTCATCATTCATGCAGGTTCATAAAGAAAACTATTTGCAATGGCTTTTGAACCGATCCCCCAACCAATACTGATTTTCGATTGCATCCTTCAGTCAAATTTCTACCTTTAAGGCAAACTAATTAAGCAATCGATCATGCCGCTACTTATTGTCGGAATCGGAATCCTGATTCTTCTCCTGCTCATCAGCAAATTTAAACTGAACGCTTTTTTTGCGCTGCTAATCACATCTTTCGTGGTCGGATTGCTGAGCAGCATGAACCTGATGGACATTCTGGATTCTATCCTGAAAGGAATTGGCGATACGATGGGGAAAATTGTTTTGATTCTGGCATTCGGCGCTATGCTGGGCAAGATTCTCGAAGAAAGCGGTGCGGCACAAACCATTACCTTGCGAATGATCGAATTCATGGGACTGAAAAACATTCAGTATGCCTTGCTGATTACCGGTTTTATGGTGGGTTTGCCCATGATGTATAATGCCAGTTTTTTGGTTTTGGTGCCCTTGATTTTCACCTTTGCCACCACAACCAAAATGCCAACCATCTGGCTGGCGCTTCCACTTTGTTCCGCCCTTTCGGTGGCGCATTGTTTTTTGCCACCACATCCGGCTCCAACCTACGTAGCGTTTATTTATCAGGCCGATGTCAACAAGGTATTGCTCTATGGATTGATCCCGATGGTTCCGGCCTGTCTGATAGGTGGTGTCTGGTATTCACGTTTTTTTAAGAAGATGGATGTCATGCCTCCAAAAGAACTTTTTCATGAACGGCATTTCGAGAAAAGTGAACTTCCCGGATTGGGAATCAGCATACTTTGTGCTGTGACTCCCATAATTCTGATGCTGATTGGTGCAGTAATCGATTTGTCTTTTGGTCCGCCACCGGCAAAAACCGAATTGACTAAGCTTGGGATTGAAAATATCACAGGTTTTTACCATCAGCTTTTCGCCGGAAAAGGGTTCAGCGAGCAAAGCAACAGCCTGATAACCTATTTTCTGACCATCCTGAAATTTCTGAGCGATGCGAATATTGCTTTGTTTGTGGCGGTCATTGTCGCAATTTTAACACTTGGGCTGCGAAACGGAAAGACGATGGATGACGTCATGAACAGCTCCGCAAAATCAATCGGAGCCATATCGATGATCATGCTGATTATTGCTGCCGGAGGCGCATTTTCCCAGGTTTTAAAAGACAGTCATGTGATTGAATACATCCGTTCCATCTCCGATTCGCTGCAAATGAACCCGCTACTCATGGCTTTTCTGATCGCGTCTGTTTTCAGGCTGGCAGTTGGTTCTGCTACCGTTGCAACCCTGACCACTGCTCCGATTATGCTTCCCATTGCCCAGCAAACAGGAACTTCTCCGGAATTAATGGTTTTGGCAACCGGTGCCGGAAGTGTGATGTGGTCGCATTTCAACGATTCGGGATTTTGGATGTTTAAGGAATATTTCGGGCTGAGTGTGAAACAAACTTTTCAAACCTGGACAGTTATGGAATCAACCGTTGGAGTGGTTGGAATTATTACGGTATTAATCATGAGTGTTTTTATTTAAATAAAAATGTTAAAGAAATCTTAAAACTGATTCAGGCATTAAACCTTTTAAATTCAGATCATTCCAAAGAGAAATTTTAGTAAAGTTTCGGAAAACAGAATTTAAAAATTAAGGTTATGAAAACAAAAGTTTTAATGATTGCCGTGTTGATGGGTTTCACTACCCTGCTGATGGCTCAGCCAAAAGAAAACGATCAGAAAAAATCTACTCGCGGACCAGAACATGAAATGCGAATGAATGATGAACGGGGTCCGCAAGGACTGAACCTTACCGATGCCCAAAAGGAAGCTTTTAAGCAAAGCCGGCTTGCACTTCAGAAACTGATACAACCCTTACGTAACGAACTGGGCGAGGCCGAAGCCCATCAAAAAACGCTTACTACAGCCGAAAAGCCGGAAATGGCTGCTATCAACAAAAACATCGAGAAAATTGGTGCTTTAAAAATGGAGATGGCCAAATTACAGGTCAAACATCGACTGGAAATGCGCGCTCAGTTAACCGATGAACAACGCCTGAAGTTTGATCTTCATCAGGGCAAAATGAAGCACGAAAGAGTACCGGAAGGAATGGAACGTGGCCGGGAAATGCATGGCGAACATTCCAAAAATTAGAGGTTAAACGCATATTGGAAAAAGGCTGTCCGGAAGATATTTCTTCTGAACAGCCTTTTTTTATCTGACCAAGCAACAAGTTGATTTTCCTGATTAATTTTTCAACTGATGTGCGTTCTCAATTCAGGATAAATTACTTTTCTATTTCTGCACAATAATCCTTCTGCTCATGGTTTTGTCGCTGGTTGTTAACTTAATAAGGTAAACACCTGAAGGAATGTTTCCAATGCTTTTAGTAAGGGTTTGAATTCCTGATTTTCCCTCTAAGTGATTCCATGAATCCATTTTTTCGCCCAATATATTAAACATCTGCAAGCTAACGGAACCCGGATTTTCCAAAGAGAAACAAACAGTCATGTTATCATTCACCGGATTTGGATATACCGAAAATTCGCCGGTTTGCGAAGTAAGATCTCCGACTGCAGCCGGATTACTATCTGTAATCTCGAAGTAATCGCTCATTCCAGAATAAATCGGAAGAAGTTTACTGGTTATTTTAACCTGATATCCGGTTCCAATAGCTGTAATTAAAGGTACCGTCCAGTTTTGGGTATTACTGCCCGAAGTCGAAATATCCTGAACAAATTGTCCATCCTTGTATAAAGCAATTTGCAAATCATTGCTAATATTATCTCCCCAGGAAATCGTATGCATTGTTCCCTGTTTCCACTTCTCACTTGCAACTGGTGTCAGGACATTAACAAACGGAACAACAGTATTGACGCAGGTTGGATTTGCAATTGAGAAGGTTTTTGTACTTCTGCCTATTACATCAGGATGATGAAGCTGCTCAACTGCGATGTAGTAACCACAGGTAGAATCCAGTTTGGCAGGCAACCATTTAAAGGAAACGTCCGAATATACTGTACCTAAAGTTTGAACCAATTGATCGTTATGATATAGTTTAACAACAACGCTATCATTGAAATTGGCTTTCCAGTAAATAAAAGTTGAAAGCCCTTTTAATAATACTTCATCACCTTTAGGAAAGAGGATTTGAATTTCCGGTTTTCCGGCAACAAACATCCCTTTATTGCTCCAGTTGCTGTAACCCGCTTCGTTGCTGGTCCTCACCCGCCAGTAATACGTTTGATTGGTAACCGCACCTTTATAGTAATAGACCGAACTTGGTAATCCTTGCTGATCTAATACGGGACTGCCAAAAATGGAATCAGTGGCTATCTGAAGATTGAAGTCGCTGACAAAACCATCGGTATTCCACTCCAAACGGATAGGCGTATGATTATTTACGAATGTACCATTCAGTGGAGTTAATGTTTTCGGTGCTACCGCTATTTCCTCCAGATCAGGATAGGTAAAAATGAGTTCCAGAAGGTCGCTTTCAGCAGTCATCGACAGATTGGCCGTGATTTTACCGGTTGAACTGTTGTATGAAGTTGATACCGGAATAAATAAACCCAGTTTATCGGGATATTTCCTGGTATAAACGGTAATCTGCTCAGGATTAGTAATTCCAAAAACTTTCGCATCAAAGTAGATTGAACCTGAAACCGACGAAATGCTTGTTTTATGAATGATAATTTTATTCTGCAATGCCCTCGGCGCTTTTCCGGGAAACAATGGCTTTAGTGGTGCAATATTGTATGTTGAAACATCCATCGAATTATAACCATCTCCCTGCAAACTTTTTACTTCGACCTGTACTCCGGTATTCAGTGTATCGCCCTGGACAAAATCATAAGAACCTACATTCAGACTGTTAACCGATCGTTCTGCTTTGGGATTGTTTCCCGGGAATTCCAAACGATAAACCCGGTAAGTGTACATGTATTTATCATTGAAGTTAAGTTCAAACACTTTGTTACCAGAAGGATCGACTTCGGTACAGGCAGGTCCTGCGGCAGAGCCATCGTCTCCCCATCCGATTAATGTATTTCCGTTGGCCAGTCGTTGAGCATCTCCAAGATGGAAGCCCAAAATATTGTTTGAAGTGTATGACCAGACTTTGGTTGCAGTAAGTTTAAGCTCATCGAGTTTCCATTCAATAACTTTTGACGGTATCGTTGTGCCATCCACGTTATTATTATAAAATAAAACATTTCCGTTAGGCAACCTCCTGAAAAAGTGACCATAACACATATTTACTCCGGCAACGCTATCCACATTGGTAAAATGGAACATATTGTATTTCCCACCCAGTTGCCACATCACCTTTCCGGTTTGCCGGCTGATCTTGATAATATTGGCCAATCCAAGCGATGAAAAAACAAGGTTCCCGTCATTATCCATCATCAGCGAATTGGTATGTACGCCGTCGATTTCAGGAAGCCTTGTATTTACAACAACATTCGCACCCTGTTTCAAATCGGTTACCTTGAAATGGTTCCAAAATCTCCACTGAAAAACTACCTTGCCTTCAGTATCCAGTTCCTGAATGACCGGAGCATACAATTTTATATTTGGATTCGCTCCGGGAAGCAAGGCCGCCAAATTAAAGTGGTTTGAGCTATACGAGAAACAAATCATGTGTCCGTTAGGCAATACCTGAAATTCGTGCGATTCTGCAGGATATTCATTTCCCATTTTCACACTATCCGTCTCCTGCGTAAAATCATTGTTCAGAAACCGGTACGTTGCATCGCCTCCGCCGGTATAACTGTGAGTTCGTATAAACTCGCTGAAAGACAAACGTCCATCACATTGAAGTTTGAAATCGTAAATTGGTTGCTTGTGATGAGTCTTGTAATACTTTTCGACGGTTCCGTCGTTATTGGCCATGATCAGATAATAACCGGTTCCGGCAAGAATTGGGGTTGTACAAAAGAATAATTTTCCCGGAGCTGTTTTCCCGGTTACCTGCGTGGTAAATTTTGGAAAATCAACTGGCAAACTTTGTGACCTTGCTGATTGAATCAGGCCAAGTAAAAGGAAAAAACTCACCAGGCTTGATTTGTGTAAAATTGACTTCATGAAACTTTTGTTATTGGTTTAGAAAATTTTGGATCTATTTTGAACTTTTAATGAATTTAGCGAATGCCACTTTCTGTTTGGATTCTCCGGTAATGCTGGCGATGTACATTCCTTCTTTTAAGAGACTGATATCAAGTGTCAAATTATTGTTTCCGTCCAGAATAAACATTTTCTTCCGGATAATTTCCCTGCCAAACAAATCAGAAATAATTACAGAACCGGTGAAGCCGGAGCTCGACAAATAGCCAAGTGTCAACTGGTCTGATGCCGGGTTAGGAAACAATTTAAACAATGATGAATTTTCGACGGACGATAATCCATTGGCTCTGGAAAGGATATTGATATTAATTTTCGGCGAGAGAAAAGATTGATTATTAACTAAAACTACTTTGGAATAAACCTGTTTAATACCGGTCGTAGTATTGACAACCCAATCGAGGGTGTATGGAAGTGTTGCCACCTGGCCTGAAGAAATATCTGAAATAAAATAATTTACAGCGGATATTTTGCCTGCCGATCCGTTTACCGAAGTTTCGAAATGAATGGTGTCGCCCTGGTAATAGTTGGAGTTGTTTGCTGGTGATTCAATATAAGCATGATAAGGAGTAAACCGGTCGTCGTGAACCAGAACGGTGCCCGGAATCAGTATATTCGAAATTCCAGGTCCTGAATACCTGAGTTCACAAACCTGTCCACCTTCTTTTTGAAAGAAATTCACTCCTATTTTATAATACCCTTCACGCAAAAGAATTTTGTTACTTACTTCCACCGTTCCGTGCAAACCATCATTGTCAACAATCTTCACGTTGTTGATGTACAGATTGCTTCCGTCATCTGAATTCAGATAGAAAGTGTATTGTCCTTTCTTGGCAATTTTGATATAACCGTCAAATTGGAACGCAAAGTATTGATCTTGCTTGCGTTTGGTGGTATTGACATTGGTCACGGTTCCTGAATCCAGAGGAGTAATTTTGCCAAAATCAGGTAGATTATCCCAAATACCCTGATAATAGAGGTAATTCAATCCCGGCATTAATTGCAGAGGCTTTTCCGGAACAGCATAACCCAACACCGATACCGAAATGGTATCAGAATTTACGACTTTCCCTTGTGGCGCATATACCTTTGAAAATATCCTGCAACTTCCTTCATTGACAGGTATATAGTTTGCCTGGTATGGCAAGGCCACCGATTTTGCGATCTTTTTGTTATTTGCATAAAAGAGCACGCTGTCAATTTTTGACCCAAAATAAAGCGCCGTGGTTTCAAGTTTAATGGTGTCGATAATGCTAAACTGGCTGTAATTGCTGGGCTTGGTAATAAAAGCCTGAGCTTTGGTGGTATCAGCAAGCATTTCGATTAGAGAAACATTATCGATGTAAACACTCGAATTTGATCCTCCGCAATCAAAGACTGCCTGCGCATTATTATCGGTATAGCCGGTCATTTTAAAATCATACCGGTAATGCTTTTTTACTTTGGTGATATAAATTGGCCCAATTTGGGAATAATTTGTCCAGGGCGATGTGGCCCTTGTAATTTTTGGTTCAATGATCTTTGATAAATCAGCATACGCATCGAATTCAAAACGAAATTGTTTGCCGTTTGTAATACATAAATTTTGCTGGGTCAGTTCAACGCTTGGTGTACCCGATCCTCCTGAAGTAATGATGAATTTGTATTGCTGAAGGTTATCTATCAATCCGTTAGCGGTTGCGCCATTCGAAGCGGCAAAATTCCAGTAGGTCGTACCTGAAGAAAAGTTTCCGTTTAAAATCAGATTGGTGCCTGGTGTAATGAATTTCACATAAGCCTTAACTGTATTGGAATATCCACTCTCATTTCCAAGGCTATCAACTGCAGTAACTCTAAAATAATAAGAACTGAGGTTTTGTAGATTTTGAAGATTGATCCAGGTATTGCTTGTCGTACCTTTTAATTCTGTCGGCTCGGGATTCAATCCGGCGTAAATTTTATACGCTTTTACATTCGTATCTCCAAATTTATTGAAAATCAGCCTGACGTAATGGGAATAAGGTTCAACAATGAGGTAAGGTTGTTTTAATTTTCCTTTCCATTCAATGCGGAATGCCCGGTAGCAATTAGCCCGGGTAGTAAAGTCACCATCGTAAACCACTGTCCCGTCAGGAGTAACTTCGGTAGCTTTTGGCAGGGAAGCATCGCCATAATTAATGAAAGTGTTTCCATTCGCAAGCCGCTGAACATTTCCCATCCACCAGGAATAACGATCTGGTTTGTGCCTGAATTCCCAGACTTTGGTGGCTGTCATGGCAACGGTATCGATGACAAACTCAACGGCCCTTGAATAGGCAGGAGTATGAAAGTTGCCATCATCAAACATGGTGTAATGATTGGGCTTTCCGGGGACAGGGCGCAAATCGTGCTGATAGGAATTTTGGTCCACATCATTGACGAATTTGAATTGATTCCTTTTTCCGCCAAGTCGCCACATCACTTTACCTGTTTTCCGGTTAATTTTCGTGCATTCGCTCAAATGCCGGCTCGAAATCACCAGATTACTGTCGGTATCGAGAGCAATAGAATTCATATGCACATAATCAATGTTTGGCTGGGTCAAATCAATGCCAATGGCGTCGGTGATATTGAAATTATCCCAACTGGTCCATAAAAAAACCAGTTTGTGGTTTTTATCCAATTCCTGAACACTGTTTCCAATTACCGTAGCAGCTTTGTTTCCTCCGGTGACCAGTTTGCTCATGTCAACAGTTTTGTAATCCAGTGCGTTCATGAAAGAATGGCCATTTTGCAACAGCTGAAATTCATGTTCATCAGTACCATATCCGTTTTGGCAATTGTAAGTACCGATCGTATTGTAATTGATATCCATGGTGATATAACCGCCGATGTTTTCATTCACTCTTCTGGATAAAACGCCAGGATATTGAACTTTAAAATCACGTGATTGATCAGCAGTCCGCAAATAGTAAAATGGAGTGCCGTCATTTTTAAAAATTACATTGTATGGATTGCCACCCCAGTTATCAATGAAGATATATCCCGGGGCGGTATTTCCGTGGATGGGTGAGGCAAAAAAAGGGAAATCACTTGGAACAGCGACTCCATTAATTACAACGGGTTCATCGCCTATAGTTGCAGAATTTGTTTGTGCCAGAAAACCTCCTGACTCGTTTGAACCTGAACTGATGACTGCACTTTTGATAGCCGGTTTTGGATATTGTCCTGCATCTGAAATAGTAAACGAATAGGAATAATGAATCGAGGAAAAGCTTTCGAAGTTATAGGTTACGTTTATCTTTTCTCCAGGGTTGAACGGTTTTTCAGGCTGAAAAATACAGGTCTTCTTATCATCCGACATGTATATATCACCTTTGTATATTCCATTTTCGCTTCCTTGAACCGTAACAAGCTTTGCTAATGTTTCCTTAGAAACCATCACTTTATTGGTCAGTCTGAAAATGATATTGGTTTGTGGCAAACCCGTTTCAGATTCAGGTAACGGATAAATATAAATCAAACCTTTGTGATCACTACCTAAAGCGATGTGATTCAATATAAGTAAATAAAAGCCAAGAAATAACCAGAAAAACACATTATTCATCTTCATCACCTATCAAATCTGTTAGTTATATCCGGTTCAGGAACAGGATTCCTTGTTTAGAAATATGTTAAGAACTCTAAAGTTGTTTTTAGGATACGGCCGATATAAACATTGAAAACTACAGACTGACAAACGCGATGATAAGCAAGCCTATTGATCGTTAAATGAATATTTTTGAGTACAACTTCACGAAAAATCCTTCTTTAGAATTCGATGCAGAAAGTATGATTTCTCATTCCAAAGGTATTTATATACCACCCTTTAAAATCAAAAAATCAAAATTTTAATCGAAATTTAATTTAACAAAAATAGATATTTCTATCAGAAACAAGTAAACAAACGGACTTATTTTGAGCTCCATTGATCATTTGAAATCAGAGCTTTATTTTCTTCGAATCGCAAATCCCAATGGATAAAAAAATACCCTGACTCTCCCGGAAGAAAAGCAAATCCGTTCATTATACACCCATGTTCATTCGGGCAATAATGAACACTATCCGTTTGGCCTCAACTGTGGAATTCAGTTCATAAAGACATCCGGCGGCAGGGTGACTTACAGTCAAAAATTAATTATTGAATAGGAGCAGCTTGGTGTCGAATCTGTAAAAAGGTTCGGTATCTTTACCTTTCAAAAGATAATAGTGTCTATGCGTTACCTCTGCATCCTCATTTTGCTATTCCTGACATACAATTCCTTTGGTCAGGATTTCTATTTCGGGAACGATCTTTCGTCTGTAAATCAGATGGAAGATGCCGGGGCAATCTATAAAGAAAATGCTCAGCCGAAGGATGTGTATCGCATTTTTGCCGACCATGGAACGAACCTGGTTCGGGTTCGTCTTTGGGTCGATCCTTCCTGGTGGCAGAGCCCTTTGCAACAACCTGCAGGAGTAAAGTCGTTTTACAACGATATTGTTGATGTGACCGAAACGATCCGCCGCTCAAAGGAAGCGGGGACGAAAGTGATGCTCGACATGCACTTCTCTGATTTCTGGGCCGATCCCGGACGTCAGCTGGTTCCACGAAAATGGATCGGTGTGGCATCCGATATTAATCTCCTTCGTGATTCTGTTTACAACTATACCAAACGAATTCTTACGGGCTTAAACAAACAAGGATTAATGCCTGAAATTGTGAAAGTTGGCAATGAAACCAATGGTGGTTTTATCAACCAGATTCCGCAGGACAACAACAGCTTTGAAGTTAAATCAACGATCAGTACAAGCTGGGCACGGCATGCTGTTCTTTACAATGCAGCCATCAAAGCCATCCGCGAAGTTGGTGCTACGGCATCGATCAAGCCTAAAATTGCTTTGCACTTTACAAATAAACTCTCCGGCCAAGTCTGGAACTATCAAAATGTGATTAACAATGGAATTACCGATTTCGACATCATGGGTATTTCCTATTATTATTCCTGGCACGGGGGAAGTATTCAGGAACTGCAATCCACCATTGCCAGCCTGAAATCAAATTTTCCGAATTATCAGCCAATGGTTGTTGAAACCGGATATCTCTGGACTACCAAAAACTACGATTCGATGGCAAACATCATCAACGATCCCGATCCGCAATACCTTCCGGTTTGCCCTGAAAAACAACTGGAATACATGATCGATTATACCCGCGCCGTGATGAAAGGTGGTGGAATTGGAGTCGTATTCTGGGAGCCCGCCTGGGTTTCAACTGCATGCAGAACTCCCTGGGGTATTGGATCTTCACAGGATCATGTTGCTTTTTTCGATCCGGTGAACACCAATTTCATGGAAAATGGAGGCGGACGGTGGACTGAGCCACAATTTTACACCGATAGAGCGACCCAAAAAATTATTTTCAAGGTTGATATGACGGGAAAGGATATGAGTAAAGGGGTTTATGTTTCCGGAGATTTTACAGCAGTAAACGGAAACTGGAAAATTTTGCCCATGCTTGATGAAGGGAATAACATTTTCAGCTATTACACTTTTCTGGAACCGGGCAAAACCGGAGCTTTTTACTTCCTGAACGGCAATGACTGGAATTTGCGCGAAACAGTTCCTCCGGAATGTGCAAAAGCAAACGGAACCGATCGTCAATACACAATTCCTAATGCCCAGGCTACCTTTCTGTATAAATTTGGCAGGTGTGATACACCGGCAACTCTGCCTGTAAAAGTAACTTTCAAAGTCGATATGACCGGTCAGGATCAAACACGCGGAGTTTTTATTACCGGGGATGTAAGCAATTGGGCCATTGTGAAAATGAATCCGGAAGGAAACAATATTTTCAATTTCACCACTAATCTGATGCCAGATGACTCCCTTGCCTACTATTACCTGACCAATTCAACGTGGACTGATTACCTGAATTACCGTGAAAAAATACCTTCTGAATGTGCCTTGGTCTGGAATTCTGATCGCAGAATTATTGTACCTGAAGTTGAAACGCAAATTGGCGTGGTGTGGGCTTCGTGCAATGAATTTCTAAACACGTCAAGCCATCAGTTACAAAACACACAAGTCATCCGGATTTACCCAAATCCGGCTATTGGAAAAATAAATATAAAGGCAGAATTTAGCCTTGAGAATTCTAAACTTTACATTTCAAATACCATTGGACAGGTCCTGAAACAAATCATTCTTCAATCAAAAAACGGTATTGAAACGATCTCTGTTTCTGATTTGCCAACCGGATTATACGTGTTTAGAATCCAAAACAAAAATACTTTCGTAACCTTTAAAGTAATGCTGCAATAGATTTACAGCATTTAATTCAGAAAAGCCAGTCGATTTCTCTTGAAACGCCATATCTTCAAATGATTACATACATTTTTGCATACATTTTCAACGTAATTTGATATGAACACTTTACAAATCCATCTTTTTGAAGTACTCCTTTCGGTCATCCTGTTCTACGGAATCCCAAACGTGGGAACTTCACAAAACCTTCAGTCAGCTAATTTTTCAAAAGGTGCCGACATCAGCTGGCTGCCGCAGATGGAAGCTACCGGATACAAATTCTACAACGACAACGGACAGGAAGAAGATTGTTTTAAAATCCTGAAGGATCATGGTATGAATTCCATCCGGCTGAGAACCTTTATGAATCCGTCAGACAATAAAGCCAGCGGACATTGCAGCAAAGACGAAACGGTTGCCATGGCGGTTCGCGCTCAGAAATGCGGAATGAAGGTAATGATCGATTTTCATTACAGCGACAGCTGGGCCGACCCTGGCCAGCAACGGAAACCCAAAGCCTGGGAAGGACATGATTTTCCGACTTTACTGAACGATCTTTACAACTATACTTTTGAGGTGATGACTGCTTTGAAAACTGCAGGAATATCTCCGGAATGGGTTCAGGTTGGAAACGAAATTCCCGGAGGAATGATTTATCCTGATGGAAGTTCTTCAAACTGGCCACAGTTGGCGCAACTCATCAACAAAGCTTATGAGGCCATCAAAGCGGTGAGTCCGGATACAAAAGTCATTCTCCATGTAGATCAGGGAAATAATAACGGTCGCTTCCGCTGGTGGTTTGATGCAGCAACAGCAAATGGTGCCAAATACGATGTAATTGGCTTATCCTATTATCCTTACTGGCTCGAAGGAAAACCGGATTACTCTTTATCCATTGAAGATTTAGGAGCCAATCTGAACGATATGGCATCGCGGTACGGGAAAGAAGTCATGGTAGTTGAGGTGGGTGGCGAGGACACAAAAGTTCAAAACACATACGATATGTTGGTTGCTGTTCAGAAAAAAGTAAAGGAAGTTCCTGATGGAAAAGGTCTGGGGGTATTTTACTGGGAGCCTCAAGGAGCCCGGAGCTGGAGTCATTACGCATTGAGTGTCTGGGGTGACGATGGAAGACCCACAAAAGCTTTGGATGCTTTTTTAGAAGAATAGACCCCGCAGGGATACTACGATTAAAGAAATTTCGCAATTACAAATTAAAAAACTAAGCCAAATGACCATTCATAAAGCACTGTTCATAATCATTCTGCCCTTTCTGGTATCCTCCTGCTACAAATCAACTCCTATCATTTTTTCAACCGAAACCGGGAATTTTAATTCCGGATGGGAATTCATAAAAGATCCTTCAGGAGATATTTCTTCGGAACTATTTCAAAAATCCGGCGAGAAAACAAGTGCCTGGCAGAAGGTTCGCTTGCCACATTCTGCCAACATCGAAGCGGTTGATTCTCCGGACAAACAATGGCAGGGAATTGCCCGGTATCGCAAATTTTTTACAGTTCCCAAACAGTTTAAAAACAAATCCGTCACTTTGAATTTTGAAGGCGCCATGCAGATTGCAAAAGTTTTCCTCAACGGAGAATTGATTCAAACCCATTCAGGTGGCTATCTGCCATTTCAGGTCAGACTGGATGGAAAAGTGAAATTTGGAAGAGAAAACTGCATCCTGATTGAACTTGACAACCGCGATAATCCGGTCGTCCCACCCGGAAAACCTTTGCCAACGCTCGATTTCAACTACTACAGCGGAATCTACCGGAATGTCACCATCGAAGTGAAAGACAAATTGCATATTTCTGATCCGGTAACTGCCAACCGGGTTGCCGGAGGCGGACTGCTGGTCACATACAGCAATGTAACAGCGCAATCGGCCAAAATTAATATTAAGGTGGATGTCGAAAATGAAACGGAATCGTCATTGCCGGCCAGCCTGAAAATCAGTCTGAAAGATGCGGATGGAAAATCAGTTCTTTCTGAAACAATTGCAGAACAAATCGTTTCGGCATCAGGATTTGTTCAGTTTAAAGGACAATTCCAGCTTGATAATCCAAAATTGTGGTCGCCCGAAAGCCCAAATCTATATAGTCTGAATGTAAAAGTTCTACACAATAAAATGCCGGTTGACTCGCTTTCTGAGAAAATTGGAATCCGTTCGGTTTCCTTCACGGCCAAAGATGGTTTTGTGCTGAACGGACAAAAGCTAAAACTTCGCGGGACCAACCGTCATCAGGAATATCCGTACATCGGGAATGCGCTTTCGGACAACGCACAATACCGCGATGCCTATAAAATCAAGCAGGCGGGATTTAATTTCGTGCGCAGTTCCCATTATCCGCAATCACCTGCTTACCTGGCTGCATGCGATGAACTTGGAATTCTGGTGATAGATGCCATTCCGGGATGGCAATTTGTGGGTAACGAGGAATTTCAAAACAACAGCATCCGCGATGCCCGACAAATGGTTCGCCGCGACCGCAACCATCCTTCCATCATTTTATGGGAAGCATCGCTGAACGAATCGGGTATGCCAAAATCCTATATGGAGCGCGCACATCAGGCTGTTCACGAAGAATTGCCGGTTGCTGATATTTATACCTGTGGTTGGATCGACGAGGTTTATGATGTATTTATTCCGGCCCGACAACACGCCAAAGCACCCGATTACTGGAATAAATACTCCAAAGACAAACCGATTCTGATTGCTGAATATGGCGACTGGGAATATTATGCACAGAATGCCGGGTTCAACCAAACTGCCTACGGAAATTTACAGACTGAAGAACGAAATTCGCGCCAGTTAAGGGGAGCGGGTCAGAAACGAATGGCCCAGCAGGCGCTTAATTACCAGGAATCGCACAACGACAACCTCAATGGTCCGGCTGTCGGAGATGCCAACTGGCTGATGTTTGACTACAAACGTGGTTATGCCCCGGACATTGAATCCTCCGGAATCATGGACATTTTCAGGTTGCCAAAGTTTGCCTTTTACTTTTTTGCCAGTCAGGCCGAAAAGGCAGATCCGATGATATACATTGCCAATTTCTGGAACGATCCTAAATTCAAAGAAGTGAAGGTTTACAGTACTTGTGATGAAGTAGAATTGTCGTTGAACGGAAAAGTGATTGCACGTCAGAAAGCCGATCGTGACAGGAATTCAGACAATCTGAAACATCCGCCTTTCACGTTTTCTATTCCTGAATTTGTAGCCAGAAAGCTTGAAGCCAGAGGATTTAACGATGGAAAAGAAGCGATTAAAACCGAACGAAAAACTCCTGGAATAGCTGCAAAGATTGTTTTGTCCATTGATCAGAGCGGCAAAGAAATGCAGGCCGGCAAAAATGATATCGTCTTTGTTTATGCTTCGGTTGCCGATTCGGAAGGAACAGTCATTCCGGATGATAGTCGGGCCATCAATTTTAACATTGAAGGCGATGCCGAATTGATTGGCGATAATCCGCGAAAAGCTGAAGCAGGCATTTCGACGATTTTGCTGAGAGCGGGTAAAACTTCAGGACTTATAAAGATCAAAGCTTCAGGTGATGGTTTGACTTCAGGAGAATTAGAATTCAATATTCAATAAGCAGATTTGCACGGTCTAATCCCAAATTCAAGTCTAAATTTGGGAATATAATCCCATTTTCAAGTCCAAATTTGGGATTATAAGATGATCTCATCCAGCGGCCGTTTCGGAACGTGGTGAACCTGATTTTCATCGCGCCAGTACTTGATGTCATCCTCTTTCACTTCTTCCAGTACAACAATTTCTTTCGGTTTGCCAAGGGCAATCACATATAGAATCTCGAATTGCTCGGAAAGGTTAAGGATTTCCCGAAGTTTATTGCGATTCACCGAATGGATGATGCAACCACCAAAACCAGCTTCGGTAGCGCCAAGAAGAATACTTTGCATAGCAATGCCATCGTTGCAGAAATAGTTTCCTGAAATCGAAGTATCATTCAGCATAATAATATAGGCCGATGGCCGTTCACCATCTTCGGGGCCATTCCAGTTGGTCAGGTATCCGGCCCAGGACAGCTGTTCGAAGATCTTTGCATTCAATGACTCATCGATACTCAGCACATATTTCAGCGACTGAGCATTGCGGGCCGAAGCCGAATTACGCGCCAGGTCTACCCATTCGCGTAACTGAGAATTTGTTATTCGTTCAGATTGATAAAAGCGCCGGTAACTTCTGTTTTTCAGGATAAGTTGTTTAAGCATGATTGGTTTTTTATTTTCAGGATAAAAATAGGGATTTACCATGAATATGGAAAATAATGTGAAAGTTGAAGGAAGTTGGAAATTTCGTATTTTTGACAGAACAGGAAACTTGAATGTTTCTGGCTTGGGTACAACTATTTATCAAATAACACTTCAGCAATAACCATATAACGAAAACCCGGTTTCGATGCAAAATACAATGATCATACTTTTCACCACCATCTTCAGCCTTTTTTATCCTGAAACCCCAACTATTGAAAGTTCTTGGCAAAATGAGTTGAATACGGCTAAAGATACAGCATACCTGAATTCCTTGGAACAGCAGGTGATTCTGGAACTCAATAAAGTCAGGAGCAATCCAAAACTTTTTGCAGAAGAATACATGGAAGAACTACTTACTGCCTATCAAGGAAAACTTTACTGCTATCCCGGCCAGGATCCGGTGAAATCGCATGAAGGTATTTCGCCACTGATTGAATGCATCGCAGTGTTGAAGGCAACTGCACCAATGCCCATACTTCAGCCTGCGGAAGGATTGGCCAAAGCAGCCGGAGAACTGGTTTCAGATCAGCAGAAAAACGGCGGAATTGGTCATTTCGCCCACAACGGTTCAACTCCGCAAAAGCGTATCGAGAAATACGGCAATTGGGACATTTGTTCGGCTGAAGACATCACCTACGGAAGTTTTGAGGCCCGGCAAATTGTAATTGCCTTGCTTATCGACGATGGAGTTCCGGATCGGGGACATCGAAAAAATATACTGAATCCGTGCTTCCATTTTGCAGGCGTGGCGAACGGAAAACATCCCAGTTACTTGTCGATGTGTGCGATTGACTATGCCGGTGAGTATAAGACCAAATAATTTGAGATTTGAAAATGGTCTAATTTAAAGATTCTCCAATTATATGATATGGATTGCCCGGAAAGTAATTACTTTTTCAGTACAACTTTGTAATGC
>CAILJH010000278.1 GCA_903834475.1 uncultured Prolixibacteraceae bacterium
AATGGATATCATCTTTTTCAATAGTAAATGAATTTGCCCTGCAGGTTAAAATTACTACTGAAAGTAAAACGGTTACAAGAAATTGTGCTATTTTCATATAAGTCTAAATTGAAATAGATTGTGTCGAGACAAAAATATATATAAATGTTGACGTACACAATTTTAATTTCAGCCTATTAATGAATGAAAAAATAGACAATTGCAAAGTGTTGAATATCTATATTTTATCAAAACAGGTAAATTGGCAGATAGATATTATGGCATATAATTGCTTTATTATCAGCATGAAAAGTAAACTCATTTTTCTTAGGAAAACAGGCTCACCATAAAATAAATTAAGAGTATTTGGATAGTTCCAAAATAATGTGTTAATTTGTGTACGTTAACACGAAATACATTTCAACGCTTTATATATGTCTGGAAATACTTTCAATCGTAGGGATTTTATTGGCAAGACGACTGCTGGTTTGGCCGGATTGGCTTTAACAAGCACTATTGCCAAAGCTTCAACCGTAAGTGCTGCATCTTACAACAGGATCATAGGTTCAAACGAACGCATTAATATTGGGTTTATTGGTTGTGGCGCCCGTAGTAAAGGTCATATTGAAATGGTCAAAGGCTCGGTAAAGGATATGAATCTTGGTGTTGTTGCTGTTTGTGATATCTGGAATTATAACCGTGAGAACCAGGCTGCTATTTGCAAAAGCAAATTTGGTAACGAGGTGAAGCAATTCAAATATTCCGAAGACTTCCTGAAAATGCCCGAACTCGACGCGGTAATGGTTGGTACCGGTGATCATCAGCATGCCAAATTACTGGCTGAAATAGTTGCCGCCGGAAAAGATTGCTACTGTGAAAAACCAATGGCCATTGATGTGGATGATGCCAAACTTGCCCGTAAGGCAGTATTGGATTCAAAACAAGTGGTACAAATGGGTTCACAGTGGGTGAGTGATCCGGTTATGTTGAAAGTAAGAGATATTATCCGTTCCGGGAAATTGGGACAGATTACGAAAATAGAGCAGGTTTGGAATGACAACAATCACCGCTGGCACGATCCCAACGATCAGGATGTGGCCCGAATCCGCGAAGAAGATACCGATTGGAACCGGTGGCTGGATGGAAGACCTTATGAGCCGTTTGATCCATGGAAATATTTTGAATTCAGGATTTTTCGTGATTATTCCGGTGGAATTACCTCACAGTGGATGAGTCATGGAAGTGGATTAGTTAATTTTTACATGGATGCTACTGTTCCTGACTCAATGGTAGCCAATGGAGGAATTTTTGCATGGCCGGATATTCGCCAGAATCCGGATACATTCCAGGCATTGGCAACCTATGAAGATCAGAAATTCATGCATTCGTTCACCACTAACTTCGGTAATCTGTTTGGCGATTACACCTGTATCCGTGGAAAAGAAGGGACTTTATTCTCGCACGGTGGTGAAGGCAACTCACGATGGTTTTTTATAAAGGAACACCAGGATCTGCCTGGTGGGTTTGATTTTTATGAAGGCATGAAAGAACTCGTGAAGAGCGGAAAAGCTGAATTGATCTCAACTCCTGAATATGAGATGAAAATGCCCGCTCCAATTGGAAACGACAATAGTAAATTCCATATTGACAACTGGATAGATTGCATGCGGAGCAGAAACATGATGCCAAACGGCCACATCCATACAGGATTCTGGCATTCGATCGCGAGCATTATGGCAACCCGCGCTTATCGCGAGAATAAAAAGCTTTATTGGGATGCCGACAAAGAATTGATTGTAGAAAAAGCAACTGCCTGATTATAAATAATAACCATAAAATAGAATGAAACACTTTCTTGCTATTTTCTTAAGTTTTGTTGTTTTAAATTCCTTTGCTATGGAATCAAAATGGTCTAGTAGCAAGTCTTCATCTCCGACCAATCTTGATATAACAAAGTCAGTTCCGGATAGTCTGCCTTCGGTTTTTCCTGAAAACCACGCCGACATCGTTGGAAGTCGCCTGAAGAATGAAGCTTGCCGCCGGTTTATGGAGTTTAATCTTCCTTCATCGGGCGCTGAATTTGAAACTTATAAAAAATGGTTAAAAGGTGAGATTAGCAAAAAAGCCGGAATTACCACAGATCATTCATTACCCTTGGATTATCACGAAACCGGATCAATCCAAATGGACGGTTTTACTATCAAAAATATTTATTTCCAGACGCTTTCCGGTGTGTATGCCACAGCCAACCTTTACATTCCTGATGGGAAAGGACCATTTCCGGCTGTTGTTAATTCGAATGGTCATTGGCCGGGAGCCCGTTTGTGTGAGCAGGTTCAAACGGTAGCACAAACTCTTGCAGGCAATGGATATGTTGTCCTTTGCATCGATGCGTTTGGCGCAGGCGAACGTTCAACTATTCACGGAACCAGTGAATATCACGGAGCAAACCTGGGGCTTTCAATAATCGATCTGGGAAAATCGTTAATGGGAATCCAGGTTTCCGAAAACATTCGTGGGGTCGATCTGCTTTGCTCATTGCCTTTCGTTGATTCGAATAAAATTGGTGCTACAGGCGCCAGCGGCGGAGGAAACCAAACGATGTGGCTAACCGCAATGGACGATCGGATTAAAGCCGGAGTTCCGGTTGTGAGTGTTGGTAATTTCGAAACCTACATCATGGAATCCAATTGCGTTTGCGAATTGCTGATCGACGGACTTACCCTGACTGAAGAATCGGGAGTTCTGGCTTTGATTGCCCCTCGTTCAGTATTGATGCTAAATCATACTGAGGATTCAAATCCGCCATTTCTTCCTTTGCAAATGCTTCGCACTTACGCTAACGCCAAACCTGTATATGAAATGCTGGGAGTCGGAGGCAATATTGCTTACCAGGTATTTGAACAAATTCACGATTATTTGCAGGACGACCGAACAGCGATGTTGTCCTGGTTCAACCAACATTTGAAGGACATTAGCAATGAGTGGCCATCCAAAGAAATTACATTCAAAACGATTGCTTCGGAACAATTGATGGTGTTCCCTGAAGGGAAAAGAGACCCGAAAGTGAAAACCATTCAGGAATATTGCCGGCAAAAAGGCACTGAACTCAAAAGCAATCTGCTCGTGTCAAAGGCGATTGATGTAAAATCGAAGAAAAATGAATTAAAGAAAATCTTACGGCTTGGTGAAACTCCGGTAATCAAAGAAATTCATCAGTATTCCGATCAGTCAGGTTGGGAACGATTTTCGCTTGAAACGGAAGATGGTCGGCTGATCCCGGTTTTGGTAC
>CAILJH010000279.1 GCA_903834475.1 uncultured Prolixibacteraceae bacterium
ATAAAGTTTTCCGATCCGTTTGAGCAGGGAAAAAGGTACCTACCTGGTCGGCTTCAGTAATAAAAGCCGGGTTACCAAACAAATCAATGGCGTATGAATATGCCAAAGCTCTTAAAAATCGTGCCTCTGCATTGTATTTCATAATTTCAGGATCAGTATCACCGGTAGTTAAACGTATGTAGTCGTTGCTCAACACTGCAAGCCAAATGATTCGGGAGTAAACACCTGTTAAAAATGGATTATTTGGCGTCCACGTTTGTGTGTTAAGATCAGCTATACCTGCGTCTCCCCAGGCGCAGATTACCTCATCGCTGGTCAATTCCTGAACATTCCAATAGGCACGGATGAAACAGGTAAAGTTAGCATCTGTTGAATTAATATCATTGTCGTCACCTGCCTGACCGCGTGTAATGAACCCGGCATAAATTTTAGCCAAAGCTTGTTTCATTGCTCCCGGTCTGTCTTTCAAGTTGGAAGACAATAATAAATTCGGATCGATAGGTTTTACATCCAGGTCTTTCACACAGGATGTAATTAACATTGTTGCCAGTACAACACCTAATGTCAATATCTTTAATTTCATAGTATTCATCTTAATTGAATGTTAAAAAGTTAAGTTTACACCAAGGATGAATGACCTTGGTCGTGGATAGAAATTGTTGTCAACACCATCCTTAACTTCAGGATCAATCCCTTTGTATTTGGTAATGGTAAATACATTCTGGACAGTAAAGCTAACCCTTGCTTTAACCTTGGCAAAAAGGTTGTCAATGTTATACCCTGCGTTCAAATTATCCAGTTTAAAGAAAGAGGCATTTTGAACAAAATAATCGGAATACGGCTGACGAGTCACAAATTTGGTATCTTCGAGATATCTGGGAGCGTTAGCCCAATAACCCAAAGCATATCTGATATCGTATGAAGCATTTGAGGCCACAGAATTGTAAACGTAGTTACCCAGACTGATACGCGAAGATGCAGCTATGTCGAATTTTTTATAAGAATAACGTGCAGATAAACCAATCAGGTAATCAGGTGCCGGGCTCTTGTATGTATATTTGTTCTTATCGATTCCATTTATTGCTCCACCTTGTCCTGAAAGATCAACATATACACCTTCAATAGGGTTACCATTGATATCGTATACTTGTTTGTTTACAAAGAAAGAATTTAAGGGGGAACCTACTTGTTGAATCTGGCTGTTTCCGGAAGTGATACCACCACCTGTAGGTACGCCAATGTAGTTTGGATCGTCGGTGCGCAATAATTTAGTGATTTTGTTCTGGTTGTAACTAACATTAAACCCAATAGTTAAATCCTGATCTTTTGTTGAAATCGGCCTTAAGTTCAAGGAAAATTCTGCGCCTTTATTTTCCATGCTTCCAACATTTGTCAGCAATACATTAGAGAAGTTACTTCCGTTAGGGATCGCGATGCGATTCAACAGATCATCAGTAACACGATTGTAAACATCGATCGAACCAGTAATACGGTTTTTGACAAAACCAAAGTCTAAACCTATATTTTGTGTAGTGGTTGATTCCCATTTGATGTTTGCATCATAAGCATTTGG
>CAILJH010000280.1 GCA_903834475.1 uncultured Prolixibacteraceae bacterium
AAATTGCTTTAATTCGTGCAGCAATGCCTTTCGCAGATCGTTCTCAACATAAGGTTCCGGCAAATTAAGGAACTCAAAAACATAGCTGTCTTTTAAAACATTGGTCATTTCCTGAGGCAATTTTCGGATATTTTCAGGGATTTTGGCATTGCCTATCATCACCCGTTCAAATGCTGAACTGTTGATTTGACGGTCTAATTCGCGTTTGCTGTAATGTTCCCTGATGCAAAGCCTGATATAAAACTCTATTTCTTCCGGAGTTTTGCATCGCCCCATAATAATCAAATGATGCGACCAGCTAATTTGAGACAATAGCGTGTTTCGAATATCGCTTAACCCACCCAACTCTGATGAGGATTCCTGGATTTGTGGTTCCAGTGGCACCACAATTGTTACCGCCTCATTTCCAGATTTTTGAATTTGTCGCACCAGTGGAGCGACAAATAGCATTTTGCTGTATGTTTGATAAAAAAGGCACATCCGGTAAAGGCTCCGTTTATCGAATCCCTTGATTTCGGGATGATGTTTTTTGATATACTCTGCTAATTCGGCTATCATACCATCTCCCCAGGTGGCTTTCTCCAAACGCGTTGAAACGTATTGACCAACCTGCCAGTAAAGATTTACCAACTCACTGTTTACAGTGCTCAGGGCCCGGTAATGTGTGGATTGAATCAATTGGACTATCTGCAAAAAATCATTCATATATTTTCTTTTTATTTGCCGGTTATCATTCCCTGCCTGATGCAGGCACTTTTTATCATAACAAGTTTTCTTTTCCAATTTTACATTCGATACTAACAATTCCTTTGTCGTGACGTCGGCATTTCAATTTCATTTTCAAATTCTGAAACTGTCAGTCCCGAGTTCTCGGGAGCACACTGACAGGACGAGACGCCCATCCTGTTGCGGACATGAACTCGGTCGATTTGGAATCAGCTGCAGAGCAGCGAGCTATTTGTAGCCCGATCGTTATACCAAAACGCCGAAAGCTACAGCGTAGCGAAATATTTTTATTCATATATCTTCTGTTATCAATTGATTCGATGTTGCTTAACCATTTGACGCTGTCAGTCCCGAGTTCTCGGGAGGACGCTGACAGGACGGGCTGCCCATCCTGCGGCAGACATGAACTCGGTCGATTTGGAATCAGCTGCAGAGCAGCGAGCTATTTGTAGCCCGATCCTAATACCAAAACGCCGGAAGCTACAGCGTAGCGAAATATTTTTATTCATATCTGTTCGGTTTTCAATTGTTTCGATGTTGCTTTATCATTTGACGCTGTCAGTCCCGAGTTCTCGGGAGCACGCTGACAGGTCTATTCAAAATTCCAACCATCTTTCTATCTTTTCAATCTCAATTTTATCCTCATGAACCTGCCTGAAATTCGCCTCAGAATCGAACCAACCCAATACTTCTTCACGCTTCAGCCTGGTTGGCTTTACTGAAATACATGTCAGGTAACTTGACCATGGATATTCCAAAGAATGGCTGCAAAAGCCATGGTGGACAGGGTTGTTGTGAATATACAGGATGACTTGTTTTAAATAATGCTCATTATCAATCAATTTTCGTTTGAAAGGATGTTGAAACAAGCTTCCTGTGCGAATAAATCGCTTGTTAAATGCCTGAGCATATGAATTGAACAGGTGCGAAAATTGATTTTCAGGTTTATATTTTTTTGCGATCAAACCTCCATCGGGGTATATAACCGCCGATGGGGAAACTTCCATATCAACCCTTTCGGTGGTTGCAGACCCCGAAAGTGGTTTTGAAGGTATAATCCCAATTTCTACTTCTTCCTTCACCCTCACCAACAGGTGAAAATGATTTGGCATCAATACCCAGGCAAATGTTTCGGCCACGGGTGAGATGTATTTGTCATACAAACCCAGGAAATGTTCGTAGTTATCCGCTTCGCGAAACAGGTCGCAACTGGCGATACCACGATTGTAAATGTGGTAAAAACATCCGTATTTCAAAGATTCTGTCGTATTCATAACAATTTTTAATTCGTTTGTCATTATTTGTCTGACGGGACGAGTTCGATAGGCAATGGTCATTCATAAATTGTAAATCGATGAAGTTCATTCATATAATCTAACGCTGACAGGACCTTCGGACGCTGTCAGGTTGATTTTACTTTTATCTAACCTAACTTTTATCTAATCTAACGCTGACAGGACCTTCGGACGCTGTCAGGTTGATTTGCGCATCTGACCTTTCAGCGTCGACAGACCTGGAAGCGTCAAGGAAAAGGCAAAAATATAAATATCAAAAAACAGGAACCAGGAAATAGTCATCCGTCAACGACTACTTCCTGTTTCTCCTGAGTTTTGGGTTACTTCTTTCTGGATTTCGTCCGGGGAA
>CAILJH010000281.1 GCA_903834475.1 uncultured Prolixibacteraceae bacterium
GCCAACATAAAAGTGTTGGCCATTAAAATCAAATTTGTTACTTTGTGTAAGCATAAGTCAAGTTTTTTATTGTTTATACTGTGCTAGTTTAAATTTAATAAAATTCCAGACTTATGCTTCAATTTACAAACATAGGGCCTTTCAGGGCGTCAAAACGAAGGAATAAATACGACATTATTTTATTCATATTACTTATCCCGCCATTTCAAGGATCGGATCTATTTCTTTTTCGGGGCCGTACTGATACCGAAAGGCCAGTACAAGGGGCAGAAACTGATCAGGCTGGTAAGTACAAACACAGCAGCCAGAACTAAAAGGATAATTCCTAAAGTGCCGGGAATTACCTTAGTAAAGTACAAAACAGCAAATACGACAGCAACCAGAATTCTGATCACTTTGTCAATAGTTCCAATGTTCTTTTTCATTTTTCTCTAATTTTCAGTAAAGTAAATATTTTAATCTAATTCTTTTGAAATGGCAATGGCGGCAATAGTTCCATCAGCTACAGCTGTTGTAATTTGCCGGTATTTTTTGCTGATCACATCGCCAACGGCATAAACTCCGTCAATATTGGTTCGCATATCTTCGTTGGTTTTAATGTAGCCCCATTGGTCAAGTTCCAGGTTTCCTGCAAAAAGTCCAATGTTTGCTTTAAACCCTGTAAATACGAAAACACCATCGCTAACCAATTTTTTTCGTTCCTTCGTTTTAAGATCCTCGATTTCAGTTACGAGTTGATCTCCTTCTTTAGCAAAACTGCGCGGCTCGTGTTCGTACATCACCGAAATTTTAGGATTGGCCAGCAGTTTCTCCTGTGCCTGTTTGTTGGCAGTCAGCTTGTCGAATTGATGAACCATGGTTATTTTACTGGCAAAGCGGGCAATAAAGTCAGATTCTTCGACGGCTGAGTTTCCTCCGCCGATGACAACCACTTCTTTATCAACAAAATATTTGGCATCGCAGGTGGCGCAATACGAAATGCCTTTCCCTTTCAATTCTTTTTCGCCAGGTGCGCCGGTGAAATTTGGCGAGGTCCCAGTAGCAATGATGATCCGTTTTGCTCTGAGCGTTTCGAATTCATCAATGGTCACTTCTTTCTTTTCGAGGTCAACTTTGGTCACATCAACAGCAACTTTATAGACCGTGCCACATTGTTTGGTTTGTTCGCTCATGTTGTGCGAAAGCATATAACCGGCCTGAGGCTCAATAAATCCCGGATAATTAGAAACTTCGTGGGTGGTTGACACATGACCGCCGGGCAAAGCAATATCGACCATAACCGCATTTACTTTTGCCTGACACAGGTACAATCCGGCAGTTAATCCGCCTGGACCTGCACCCAAAATAATCACATCGAAATCGGAAACCGATGGTTTTATATGTGATTTGATGGCTATTACCTTTTCTTCCGGAATCATGCTGTCGAGGTGACTGATAATATCACTGCGTTTAATTCCTCCGGAAAGTCTATCGGCAACTTCCTTTCCGTTATCGAAAAACAGTAAGGTTGGCGACGATTTTACTCCAAGTTTTTCAGCCAACTCTTTGTTTTTCTGCCTGAAGATTTTCAGGAATGTAATATCATCCCCGTAAATTTTCGACAAGCCTTCAAATTTTGGAGCAACAGCCTCGCATGGCGGGCACTCTGAAGAATAAAAATCAAGAACCACTTTCTTCCCAAGTGTGATTTCTTTTTCAAATTCGGATGTACTAATTTCTTTCATGGGGTTGGTATTTTAGAGCCCCCTCCAAACCTCCCCCCTGCCTGCGGCAGGCAGGCGAAGGGTGAGGCTTAAAAAAAGCAATGTGTTCATATTTGGTTTTATAATCATTCTATTGTGTCTCAAAATTTTCTCAAGGACGTTTCATGTGATAACAATTTATAGTTCTATTATTCATTAAAATAGGCTCCAAAACCTAACTCCAGCAACTCTTTCACCGGACGGCAATCGGTAGAGCAAACCGTTCCGTTTTTGTTTTTGGCAACCGACCCGCAGCCACCTCCGCATGCCAGTTGAACACTGCAATCTTTACATTCGGGAATCGAAACCACATCACGGGTTTCCCATGCATTAACAAGTTCTATCGCTTGTGTAACTTCCGGATAAAATGTACCCAGCGATTCCTCAGCTTTTCCGACAGTTGCCGTACATGGATAAATGTGTCCGGTATAGTCGAAAGCCCATTCTGTTTTACAAGCCGGGCATGAGTCGAACAAAGGATCGGGCAAATTGCCATGTTCGGAAAGAAATTTCGAAACGGAATAAGCAGGTTTGTAAAATTCCAGAATATGCGGATGTTCTTTGGTCAGCGCATATAATTTTTCGTAGAGCGATATCCGGCTGAACAGCTTATCCTGTGTCGACTGGCAGTGGTGCAGTTCGTAATTGCGACCGATCTGAGTTTTAAAAAGAGCATTTGAAGTCCACTTTTTATCAATGGCAAATTGCGCCAGATCGGTCAGATTTCCAATATTCTCCTGATCAATTACCATTCGTAAATTGACCGGAAGTTGATTGGCAAGGCATGCATCAACACCAGCAATGATTTTGTCGAAAGTGCCTCCTCCGTCTTTCAGGAAACGGCGAGCATTGTGAATAGCGGCTGTTCCATCCAGAGTAATCTGTATTTCGCGGACACGTCCCTGTTTGAGAATGTCGATATATTCGACTAAAGTATAGCCATTGGTTACAAAACACACATCGATTTTAGCCTGATTTGCCTGAGCGATCAGGTACGAAATAAGCTCTTTTTGTTTGGGTGAATTCAGCAAAGGTTCGCCACCAAAAACGGTGATGTATTTTCGTTTTCCGGCAAATTCATTCCGGATATATTCAAAAAATGCATCGATAATCTTAGGACTCATTGCGCCTTTCGAAGGCGCATATTCGTCCTGATAACAATACGAACAGGCAAAATTACAACTGTAATTGGGAACCAGAAACAGCTGAATTTCATCGTCCTCGCGGGTATCCACGAAATCGAGGTATTTGCTCCTGAAAAGCTTGCTTTCTTCCAGTTCATCAGCCAGATAACCCTTTTCAAATAATTCATTGATAAAACTTTCATCTTTATGAATTCCAAGTTTTCTGACCAGATGCATTTTTTCAGCATCTTCAGGACTTAAAATATCAGCATTACCAGTGAGAAGGTTGACAATAAAGAAGTTTTCGGAATCTTTAATTGCAGAAAATATATTGTGTTTCGAGAAATACATAGGAGAGTGATTTAAAAAAGTGCTTAAAAGAGTGCCTTTGTATCAGCACTCTTTCAGCACTTAAAAATTAGTCATGGCAACCAGCAACGATTTTTGAAGTTTTTGCACAACATTGAGCTACTTTCGCCTGAACAACAACTTTTTTTCTGATTAAACTTTTCATTGTGATTTATTTAGAATTATTAAACTAATAAAACTTCGATGATAGTGACCGAAAAAAAGTGAACTTTCTTGCAGTCATAAATTTACTATTATTAACCAACTATTAATTGTTACAATTGCATTTTCCTGAAGGCCTTTTGCCACTAATGGTCCAGCTGGCAACTTTAATCATTCCTTTATCGTAGGGAGCCGATTCTTCAATAATCTGAAAATCGGTAAATCCAGCCGCTTCAATCTGTTCAAGATATTCATCACGGGTTACCGAACCGGCCCAACATTCTGCAATGGCTTCCGGATCGTTCCTGAATTCGTCAGGTACCGGACTTGTTGAATAAATATCGCTGACCACAAAACGTCCGCCTTTCTTTAATATCCGGAAGATTTCATTCCAGACAATCTGCTTGTCGGCCGCATGATTGATGGTGCAGTTGGATATAACCAGATCGGCAATCTGGTCGCCCAGTTTAATTTCTTCGAGGGTGCTTTTTATGAAATCAACATTCGAAACTTCCAGACGCTCGGCTGTTTTTCGGGCTTTATCAATCATTCCGTCCGAGATGTCAATGCCATAAACGAAACCATCCTTGCCAACAGATTCTGCCATGCGAATGGTATCAGTTCCACGGCCGCTTCCTAAATCGACACAAACTTCGTTGAGTTGCGGCTCGGCATAATTTACCGCACCTCCGCAGGAAAGGCAACAATTGGAAGTAGCCAGTTCGCTGTATCTTTTATTAATTTCAATTAAACTCATATTTTCAATATTTTACTTTTTCTATGGTTTCACTGCTAACTGGAAGGACTGCATTTTCTGATATTCTTATACTAATTCACTTCGAAGACAAAGATATAATCAAATTTGATGAATCGCATTAATAACACTTAAATCTTTTTAATAACACTTCAATGGATTAGATTTTGTATTGTTTCCATCGTATTATTTTTGCTTGTGCGGTCCTTCACCACCAGCGTCGTGACAGGTGAGGCGGATTTTTGGTTGAAAACCAGATCATGCCCGACACACAATCCCATTGAGATATTGAATTCAGTACTGTTTTCCTTCAGATATTCTGCTTGTCCGACAGGGTTGCACATAATTCCATTGCCTTCACAACCAAGCATTTCGTGTTTGGTAATACCTTCGCATTTACAATCAATGGTATATACTTCAAATTCGTTCGAAAGGAAATGTTTTATCGCTTCGGCTTCCTTCGGGAAGGTTACACAGTGTGCAATGCCAATTCGTTTGATTCCTGCTTTGAGCGCATAGTTTTTGATTTCCTGTACGCGGTTCGAACCACGTACATAGGCATCTTCAGCAGTTTGCATGATTTCCAGTGACTGCTTGTCGTACAACTTTTCAATATTTTCTGTTCCCATTTTTTGTATTAAAAAATACCTTGCAGCACATTTATTAACTGTTGTTTCGTATGCACGCCAGGCTGTTTGTATTTAATTTCGCCAGTCTTAAAAATCATGAGCGTCGGAACGCTCTGGATTTGATACCGGCCAGCGATGGCCTGATTTTGGTCCACATCAATTTTGATGACCCGGATACGGTCGCCAAGTTCGGTTGCCAGGTCTTTCAAAATGGGCGATTGTACTTTACAAGGACCGCACCATAAGGCATGAAAGTCTATGATGACGGGCTTCGTATCGTTAATTATGGAATCAAAGTTTGCTTTCATTTTTGTACTTTGTAAGTTAAACTTCCGTTTGGACAGGATGCCACGCACTGTAAACATTTAGAACAGGTGTAACTACTTCCCGGTTTTTCAAGACTTGGTTTATACAAGCTGTATTTGGATGGTTCCATGGCAACGATGTAGCATTTCTTATCGCAGATCCCGCAGTTCAGGCAACTATCAGAATTCACTTTTATCTTGAAAATAGAATATTTGTTCAGGAGTCCGGATATCCAGGCAATGGGGCAGCCTATTTTATGGTATTGGTACATTTGCTTGATTTTACCATCTTCGCCACCCAAGCCCATCAGCATTTCCATGATCAGACCCATCGGGCAAACCCAACGGCAAAAGACTTTTCCGAAGATTACTCCAAGAAATACGCCGTAAAACAAAATGTACCAAAGCGAAATATGATATTGCGAAATTCCCAAATACATCGAAACGCCCAATATCGCCAGGATAATCATCCGGTTACTCACCAATATCTTCAACACTTTTCTCATTCTTTTCGACTTAAATCAAGATTCAATATTCCGGGCAAAGAACTTATTTTAGACAACTGATTATCACAATTTGTTATTCAGGCTCATCCACGAACCGCCGTTGTAAACTTCTAAAAAACCATTTGAACTCAAAATTCCTTTTGCAGAAGCGCTTCTCATTCCCGATGCACAGCAAGTAATGATGGGGCGTTTTTTGTCTTTAAACTTTTGAAGATTCTTTTGCAGTTGATCAACCGGAATATTGACTGATCCCTTAATATGTCCGGAACCATATTCACCTTTGGTGCGAACATCTAAAACGATTGCACCATCATTTACTAACTGGGCATAATTGACTGTTTTGATCCCCAGAATCTTCTTAATTGCTTCAAACATAAATTTTTATTTTAATGGTTATTTTTCTTTATTGACAACTGTATTCCAGTCAGTTAATGTTTTGCTTTTTAACGTTTCTTTATGACCTTTCTCCCGACAAATTATCTCTTACTCATCATTGAACTGAGTCCGCCGCCATTCTTCACATTGGTATAACCAGTCTGAATCAACATGCGTTGTGCATAAGCTGAACGCCCTCCGGAAGCACAGTAAACCACAATTTCGCGTGCTGCATTTTTCCCGATTACATCTAAATTCTGCATCAAATCATCCAATGGAATGTTGACCGCTCCTGGGTACGCTCCACCGGCAAATTCCTGTTGCGTGCGCACATCAACAATAATTGGTTCGTTCGATGTGTTCGCTCCGGAAGGTTTTGTATTCCGGTTGGCCATCATTGAACTGAGTCCGCCGCCATTCTTCACATGGGTATAACCAGCCTGCGCCAACATGCGTTGTGCATATGCAGAACGACCTCCGGAAGCGCAGTAAACCACAACTTCGCGTGCTGCATTTTTACCGATTACATCCAAATTCTGCATCAAATCATCCAATGGAATATTGATTGCATCCGGATATGCACCGCCTGCAAATTCCTGTGGAGAGCGCACATCGATGATCAGTAATGAATTATCATCTTTGGCTTTTGCTACTGATTTTTCTTCTGTTTTCGACGTTTCTTCTTCCAGTGATTTTAATTCAACCGGCATTAAATCAATCTGAATATGTTTAAATCCGACCGCTCTTGCCTGCCGTTGAAGTGAAGTATGTCCTCCTGAAATATTGGTAACATCTTGATAGCCTGCGCCAAGCAAGGTGCGGAGTGCCTGATGTCCTTTTTTACCGGTTTCGTCATAAACAATCAGCGAACGACCAGCTGGGATATTTTGAATTTGCTCTGATAAGATTTCCAGCGGAATATGCACGGCACCTTTCACATGACTTTTTTCGAATGCAAAAACATCCCGAACATCAACAAAAACCGGGTTTTTGCCTTCGGTAAAAGCATCCAATTCAGTAACCGTGACCGATGGACTGAATCCTGAAATCCGGTTTTCGGCCGTGTAGGCAGCCATGTTGATTGCATCGTTGGCGGTTCCGATCGGTGGCGAATAGGCAAAGTCAATATCGGCCAAATCACTGATGGTTAATTTTGCCGCAGTGGCAGTGGCAATCACATCCAGACGCTTGTCGGCACCTTTGTATCCTGCTGCTTGTCCGCCAAGAATAATTCCGGTGTTACGATCATAAACCAACATCGTGGTTACCGTTTCAGCACCTGGATAATAAGAGGTATGATGTTCTTTGTGAACGACTACTGAGTCGGCATCCAATCCGGCAGACCGGGCTTGTTTCAGCGAGAACCCGGTTATTCCGGCCACCGCTTCGAAAACCCGAACCACTGAAGTTCCGATTGCACCTTTGTACGGATGATTTCCTCCTAAAACATTTTCAGCGGCAATTCGTCCCTGACGGTTTGCCGGTCCGGCCAGAGGAATGCGTACTTTTTTTCCGTTCACACGATGTTCGATTTCGACCATATCGCCGGCTGCATAAATGTCCGGATCCGAAGTTTGTAATTGGGCATTAACAAGCAATCCGCCGGCTTCTCCGATTTCGAGACCTGCGTCGATGGCCAGTTGCAAAGTGGGGCGAACTCCAATCGACAGCAAAACCATTTCGGCTTCAAGTACTTTCCCATTGTCAAGTTTCACCGCGCGTGATCCAATTTCGGTAACACCTGCATTGGTGTGAATGCCAACACCGTACGAAAGCATTTCATTTTCAATAAATCCGGCAGTTTCGGCTTCCATGACAGCCATTACATGAGGCATCATTTCTACCACGTTCACTTTCAAGCCACGCTTCACCAGGGCTTCCACCATTTCGAGTCCGATAAAACCGCCACCTACCACCACCGCATTTTTCGGTTTCTTTTCATTCAGATGATTGGCGATTTTATCCATGTCTTCCAAAGTCCATAGTGTGAAAACATGATAATGATCGGCTCCAGGTATTGTTGGTTTAATCGGACGGCCACCTTGCGCCAGAATTAATTTGGTGTATTCAAATGTTTTTTGTTCGCCATTGCGACTATTTGTAGTTTTCAACTGGTGTGCGACCCGGTCAATCGACGAAACGCTGGTATTGATGTGCACTTCGACATCGTATTGCTCTTTAAAACTTTCGGGACTCTGAAGAATCAGTTTCGACCGGCTTTTAATATCGCCGCCAATATAATACGGCAATCCGCAGTTGGCGAACGAAATATCCGGTCCGGCCTCAAGCATTGTTATTTGTGCAGTCGGAGAAATTCGGCGCACTTTGGCTGCTGCTGTTGCTCCTGCTGCAACTCCTCCTATAATGATTATCTTTTCCATGTTCTTTGTCTTATGTTATTTGATTATGTGATTAATATTTTGTGTCTTGTCACCCTGAACTTCCTGCCAGCCGGCAGGCTGGGTTTCAGGGTCTCATCAGAGTTGAGATGCTGAAACAAGTTCAGCATGACGCTCTTTTGAAAATTCATTGACTGTCAATTTATCCAACTTTCGCCATCTCTTTCAATAAAAAATCTTTCGATTTGATGCCCACAAAACGGTTTATTTCAATTCCGTTTCTAAGTAAAATCAGGGTTGGAATACTCCTGACTTTAAACTGATTGGCCAGCGACTGGAATTGCTGAATATCAACTTTTCCAACATGTGAGTTCCCTTTAAGTTCAATGGCTACGTCGTTTAAAACGGGGGCCATCATTCGGCAAGGCGCGCACCAGCTGGCCCAGAAATCGACCAACACGACTTTATTTTTTGTTTGTTGATGGAAATTTTGTTCAGTAAGTGTTAAAACTTTGGCATGATCGGCTACCATGGGTGTGCTTTTTATTTTTGCCATCGCCACAGTTCGGAAAACAAATACTGCGACGACCAAAACTCCAATTACAATGAATGTTGTTTGCATATTTCTTTGATTAATTTTTTGCCTGATGTGTTTGACTAAACATGGATGGTTGCTGCAAATTCACGGTCCAAAATAGCTGAAATCTGAGCTTTGGTTTGAATGCCTGCGGTGGCTTTTACTGCTATCCCACTTTTGTAATAAACGGTAAACGGATGTTCCTGAGAATCCTGAACTTCAGGCAATGCATGAAAGAAATATGATTCAGGGTTGTCATATTCTATGTCATAAATCTTTATGTGAGTGTATTTTTCCTCCAATTCTTCGGCAATCCGGTAAACGGGAATACATAAAGGCCCCATGCGGCCGCAGATGATCATGACGTTTTCGTTTTCGTTGATGATTCTTGCGTATTCTTCAGCGCTTTCGATGTGATTTAAATTGGTGTATAACATGCCTGCTTTATTGAATTTGTTATGACACAAAACTACATGATAAAAGGAAGAGAGTAAAGATTTTTGGGCAGAAGCGCATCGGCTCCTGAATTGAACTGCGACAACTTTTTTATTGATTTACATACTGACTATGCCCAGTCGAAGTATAATCCTACCTTTACGAATCTAATTCAGGAAAATAAGTCAATGAAACCTATTCTCGAAACCGATCAGGAGTTTATTTGCGACATTCAGGCGCCTTGTTTTCAAATGCTTTCGCCCGAAGAGGCCGAACTGGTCAGGGCAAGCAAAACTCAGGTCTTGTTCCGAAAAGGCGATCACCTGACTAAGCAGGGAGCATTTGCTTCGTATGCCTTGTTTGTAATCAATGGACTGGCCAAGCAATACATCGAGGGTGATGGCTCAAAGAACTTTAACCTGAGAATTATTCAACCCGGCGAATTTGTTGGACTGTCTGCCATTTTCACCAAAAACACCTTCAATTATTCGTCTGTCGCATTGACCGATTGCCAGGTTTTTTTGGTCGAAAAGGATGCCATTACAGCTGTTATCAAGCAAAACGGGCAATTTGGGTTCAATATGATCAAGCGGTATTGCGAGCAAAATGCCAACCTTTTCGATACGCTGCGAACGGTTTTGTACAAACAGATGAATGGTCGTATAGCAGATACTTTATTGTATGTCGATAGCCTGAAAGCAGAAAATCCGGAGATATTTCAGCTTCTTTCCCGAAAAGATATGGCCGACTTCGCCGGAATTTCCACTGAAAGCGCCGTAAAACTCCTGAAAAGCTTTGAAAAGGAAGGATTGATAGAATTGCACGATAAAGATATCGTGGTTGTTAATCACAAAGAATTGGTCGAAATCAGTAAAAAAGGTTAAATAGTGTTTCATGGTGCAAGTTTTCCGAACTTGTGGTGTCAAATAAATCAAATTCACATTTGACAAATCCGAATGGACGAAGCCCAACTCATCAAAGGTATTCAACAAGGTGACCGCAAATCATTTCAAACATTGGTAGAAACCTACCAGCGGATGGTTGTGAATACCTGTCTGGCTATTGTCCACAACAAAGCCGATGCTGAGGACCTTGCTCAGGATGTATTTGTGGAAATATTCCGGACTGCCGAAAATTTCAGAGGCGATTCTAAAGTCTCCACATGGTTGTACCGGATTGCCACCAACCGTTCGCTGAATATGATCCGAAATAATAAACGGAAGCGCTTTTTTCAGTCTATCGAAGAAGCGTTCACTGGCGGACGAAACCATGGCAGTGAAGTATCGGAATCCCGCAACGATCAGCCCGACCAGAATATTACCGACCAGCAACGATCAGACTTGTTGCACCGGGCCATAGATCGACTACCCGAAAAACAACGCATTGCATTTACCTTGAATAAATACGAAGAACTGCCCTATCAGCAAATTGCCGAAATCATGGAAATCTCTTTAGCTTCGGTTGAGTCGCTGATTCACCGGGCAAAGAAGAACCTTCAGGAACAGCTTTTAGATTGTTACAAAAAAAAGTGCGTTTGATTGCAAGTTTTTAAAACAAATGGTGTCTTACATTAAAAGCAACAAAATGAAAACAAAGTGCATCCAAAAAGACCTGATTTTTTATCTCGACAATGAATTGTCGGTTGAAATGAGGACTGCCGTTGAAAAACATCTGGAGGAATGTGCCGACTGCCGGAGCTTTTTGGCTTTCTTACAGGAAGGGATCCAGATCATTGAAAAGGAAAAAAATCCGGAAGTTACTCCTTTCTTTTATACCCGGTTAAGTGCACGTCTGGAAGAAAAGCCGGTATATCAGACACAAAGTCAATGGGTGAGATTGGCACAACCAGCATTTTTCTCGCTTGTTCTTCTTGCCGGAATTTATGGTGGATTAAAATTAGGCAGCAACGCTTCATCGCCAAAAGTATATCAACAAGCAACCAACAGCGCCCAAATGCTCAACGACTTTGCAACCGAACCGATCGAATCATTCTTACTTGACGAATTATGAACGCAACAAATAAATACCGAATATTAATCTGGATCATCGTTATTCTGGTTGCCACCAATCTTTCAACCATCGGTTCCTTTTATTACTACCGAATGAATGACCCGAAAACAACAGATTTGAAGCAGGAAGATCAGAAAGCAATTCCGGGAGAACAGCGCACCCGTTTTTTCAGGGATCAACTTAATCTGAATGCTGAACAGCTCGATCAGTTCCGCGACATTAACCGGACTTTTAACCGGACCGCCAGAAGTATTGAAATGAATTTGGCTCAATTACGGGAAGATCTGATTAATGAACTTGGAACTCCAAATCCCGACAGCATTCGCCTCGACCAGATGGCCATAGAAGTCGGAAACAATCATTCGAAACTCAAGCAGGTAACTACTACTTTTTATCTGGATATGAAAAAAATCTGCACTGCTGAACAACAAACAAAACTGCATGAAATATTCCAGTCGATGCTCAACAAAGATAACCAGGTAAACCTTCCACAGTCTGGAAATCAGGGAGGCCGATGGCGAAATAAATAAGCACAAATTAATACTTTAATTTATGAGAACAGACCTGTTAAATCGGTTTGCATGGCTCTGCCTTGCCCTAATTCTATCTTTCGGATGTAGAAAACAATTTTTAATACCAGAATAATTCAATTTTTAAAATCACCAATGTTTAACAATTTAAAACAAAGATTATGAAAGCAAAGATTTTTTTAACAGGATTAGCCCTCGTGGCAGTAGCAGCTTTTGCAAGCGCTCAAAAACCGATTGCCCCAAAAGGAAATGGCAGTGGAACATGCAACGGAACTACAAAATGTTCAGCTTTTGTGGATGCCAACAAAAATGGTATTTGCGATACCTACGAAAACCTTACAACTACCGGATCGGTTGGCAAAGGAAATGGAACCGGAACTTGTACCGGAGTTGGAGTTGAAATTGGAAAAGGCCATGGGTAAAGGAAAAGGAGTAAATTTTATTGATGTGAATCAGAATGGGGTTTGCGACACTTACGAAGCACTTAAGAAAAAGTGAAAACGATCTGAATTACACAATGAAAACTAACAATGTTTTAGTAATTAATAATAACTCAGAAGACAATGAAAACAAGTATTAAAAATGTAGTAGTAAGTTTCTTTTTGTTTGGATCAATAGCCTTATTGACTTCCTGTCAGAAAGATGCAATGACCTCTGAAAATCTTCAGTATGCAAGTGTTTTAAGTGTTTCAGCAGATGGAACTACTGCTGTAATTGAGGCTAATCTGAAATCAGCATTGATAGAAACCTCCGGCTTAACCGATAGCGAATTAGCATCTTTATTGAAAATGAAACAGGAGGAAAAACTTGCCCGGGATGTTTATTCGGTCCTATCTCAGAAATGGGGAAGTCAGGTTTTTTCGAACATTTCGAAAGCCGAAGATAACCACTTGAACGCGATTACTCTTCTGCTTACAAACTATGGTTCTACCGAAATAACAATTGGTGAAGCTGGTGTCTTTGCTGACGCTGCAGTTCAAACCTTGTACAATGATTTGGTCACCAAAGCAAACGTTTCAATTGAAGAAGCCTTTAAAACGGGGGCATTGATTGAAGAAATGGACATTAATGACCTTAATGAATCGCTTGTAAATACAACCAATGCGAATGTTCTTTTGGTATTTGACAACCTGCTGAAAGGTTCGCGCAACCATCTCAGGGCATTTAATCGCCAGTTAACAACTTTGGGAATTGTCTATACTCCTGTTTTTATCAGTCAGGCTGATTACGACCAGATTGCAAGCTCTCCAATGGAAAAAGGGAAGCAATATAAAATGCAAGGCAAAGGAAACGGTCAGGGAAACGGCAAAGGACAAAAAGGTCAGGGAAATAAAGGCAACGGAACTTGTAGCAATTAAAGGTTATCATTTGCCGGGAATAATTCAATCATTCCCGGCAAATGTTTATTTATAAATGTATTCGAATACAGCTTAGTTCCAGCATCACTCCCTGATTTTCAAAACCTGAATTACTGAATACTCTTCACCCCAAAGGATATCCTAATTCTTTCCAAAATAATTTTAAAATAGCTGTCGAAATGAACGCTGGTTCATTATCTTTGTCAGGAATCAGTTGATTTCGGACTTTTTTTTATCGAATATCTTCAAACTCAATTTAAATGCCCAGACCCACCAGAAACCGAAAAATTAATGATCCGCCAAAAATGTCCGGATTCAAGCCTTTTGGTATGCCATTGTGTGAACTTGAAGTATTGGAATTACAATTTGATGAATTCGAAAGCATTAAAATGATTAATTATCAAGATCTTCCGCAAGATGTAGCTGCAGCAAAAATGGGTATTTCGAGACCAACTTTTACAAGAATTTATAACAAGGCGTTAAAGAAAATTGCAAAAGCTTTCGTTGAGTGCATGGCAATCAAAATTGAAGGTGGCAATGTTGAATTCGAGAAGGAATGGTACAAATGCGGCAAATGTTTCAAGTTATTTGATGAGTTCACTAATCATATCAAATGTGCAGGATGCGATTCGTTTGTTAACAGCGAATTAACTCGGATCAATTCATAATATTTTAAAAACAAAAAATGAAAATAGCAGTTCCGGTTACTACAAATAATAAGGTCGATGACCATTTTGGACATTGTAACTTTTACGATGTTTTCAACATTTCACAAGACAGCAAAATCATTGATTTGATTAGGATTCCATCCTTGCAGGGATGCGGGTGCAAATCAAATATTGCTGAGGTTTTAGCTTCAGATGGCGTGAAAGTCCTTCTGGCCGGGGGGATCGGAAATGGAGCGATTAACGTATTAAATAATGCCGGAATATCGGTAATCAGAGGATGTGCAGGAAATTCAACTGAGGCAGTACAGTTCTATCTTTTGGGGAAAATCCTGGATAGTGGCGAGAGTTGTCATCATCACGACAGCCATGAGCCTGCGGATGGTGGTCACCTATGCAGTCATTAAATCATCCAAATTTCCTTGGGACTTAAAAAACTTTCACCCTGAATATTTTATTTGACAGCATTTCCCTCAATGTTCAGATCACATTTTCAAGCTTCATGAAAGATGTTCTCCAAAATATATTTCAATTCTACTATCAGGGTTTTAAAAGTATGACCGTGGGAAAAAGATTGTGGACAATCATAATCATCAAGTTATTCGTCATATTCTTCGTATTAAAATTCTTCTTCTTCCCCGATTTTCTAAAAACAAATTTTAAAACCGACGAGCAACGCAGTAATCATGTCATTGAACAACTCACTAAATAAAAAGGTATGGAAAATGTTGATTTTTCGCTTGTTGATTGGTCCCGCGCACAGTTTGCGCTAACAGCAATGTATCATTGGTTGTTTGTACCATTAACGCTGGGACTTTCTTTTATCATTGCTTTCATGGAGACTTTGTACGTGCGTACCGGAAACCCTGAATGGAAACGAATTACAAAATTCTGGATGACCTTATTCGGCATCAACTTCGCAATTGGTGTTGCTACCGGCATCATCCTTGAATTTGAATTCGGAACCAACTGGTCAAACTATTCGTGGTTTGTGGGCGACATTTTTGGCGCACCATTGGCCATCGAAGGAATTATGGCATTTTTTCTGGAAAGTACTTTTATTGCTGTCATGTTTTTCGGCTGGAATAAGGTAAGCAGGAAATTTCACCTGTTATCGACCTGGTTGGTCGCGATAGGTTCAAATCTTTCAGCACTCTGGATTCTGGTTGCTAATGGCTGGATGCAATATCCTGCCGGAATGAAATTTAATCCGGATACCGCCCGAAATGAGATGACTAATTTTTGGGAAGTGCTTTTCTCGCCAGTTGCGATCAATAAATTTCTCCACACAATATCTTCCGGCTATGTGTTGGCTTCGGTATTTGTAATAGGCGTAAGCGCCTGGTATTTACTGAAAAACAGAGAACATGAATTGGCTAAAAAAAGCATTTTGGTGGCCTCCGTTTTTGGATTATGGACCACCGCTTTTGTTGTTTTAACCGGCGATGGGTCGGCACGGAATATGGCAAAATATCAACCCATGAAGTTTGCTGCCATGGAGAATTTATATACAGGCCAACAAAATGCACCGCTTGTTGCCATTGGCATACTGAAAGCAGATAGTAAAGAAGCTCAACACAATAAGCAGGATTTCAGGTTCCAAATTGAAATTCCCAATATGCTTTCATACATGGCATTCCTTGATCCAAACGCATATGTTCCCGGAATTCAGGATATTGTACATGGAAACGCAGAACACAACATTCCGTCGTTTCAGGAAAGAAGCGAAAAAGGCAAGATTGCAATCAATTCACTGGCAAACTATAAAAATGCTAAAAAGGCCGGAAATGATAGTCTGGCCAAGGTTTCTTTAGCTAATTTTGAAGCGAACTATTCCAATTTCGGCTACGGATTTTATGCCGGACGGAACATGCACGAATTGGTTCCCAGCGTGCCTACAAGCTTTTATTCGTTCCGGATCATGGTTTGGTTAGGTGTTCATTTTGGTGTCCTTTTTCTGGTTGTGCTCATTTTAACCTTAAAAGATAAAATCGACAAGAAACGGTTTATTCTGTACACTGCACTTTGGTCGATTCCATTGGCCTACATCGCTTCCGAGCTTGGATGGGTTGTTGCCGAAGTTGGTCGCCAGCCTTGGGTTATTCAGGATATTTTGCCAACCATTGCAGCAGTTTCGCAACTTAAATCGTCGTCGGTTCAAATTACATTTTGGTTGTTCTTCATCATTTTTACAGGTTTGCTTATTGCTGAAGTAAAAATCATGACGACCAGTATCAAAAAAGGATCAGTCAGCGACAACCAAGAATCAACCAATCAATAATCTTTAAAATCCAAGAATCATGACTTTAAGTTACGACATATTACAGCATTACTGGTGGATCATCGTTTCGCTGTTGGGAGCAATCCTTGTCTTTTTAATGTTTGTTCAGGGTGGACAAACACTGCTTTACACCATTGGTAAAACGAATGATGAACGTACCATTCTGGTCAATTTGCTGGGCCGAAAATGGGAGTTCACATTTACCACCCTGGTAACATTTGGTGGTGCTTTCTTCGCATCATTCCCACTGTTTTATTCTACCAGTTTTGGCGGAGCCTACTGGGTTTGGATGCTCATATTGCTTGGCTTTATTCTTCAGGCGGTTTCGTACGAATACCGAAGTAAGGCCAGTAACTTTTTAGGTAAACGGACTTTCGAAAGCTTTTTACTCCTGAATGGCATTTTAGCCCCGGTTTTAATCGGAACGGCAGTGGCAACCTTCTTCACCGGATCACAATTTTCGGTTAACCTCACGAACATTACAAATCTTACAGGCACAAAAATGCCAGTCATTTCGGAGTGGACCGGCCCGGCTCACGGTTTGGAAGCAGCACTTAATGTTCAAAATCTTATGCTTGGTCTCGCAGTTCTCTTTTTATCGCGGGTACTGGCCTTGCTCTATTTTATGAATCGGATAAATCATGCCGAAATGATGGAACGCGTCAAAAAACAACTTTTGCTCAACGCAATTCCATTTTTGGTATTCTTCCTGATTTTTTTAATCTGGACACTTTTATCATCTGGGTTTGCTGTTAATCCTGAAACAGGAGTAGTCTCCATGGAATCTTACAAATATCTGCACAACCTTATTCAGATCCCGGTGGTTGCCGTAATCCTGCTTCTTGGAGTTGCTCTGGTTTTGCTGGGTATTATCCGGCCATTAACTTGCTTCGAAAAGTGCAGTACCAAAGGAATTTGGGGTGCTGGTCTTGGAACCATTCTGACTGTATTTGCCTTGTTGCTGTTGGCTGGTTTCAACAATACCGCCTATTATCCTTCAACTTATGACCTGCAAAGCTCACTGACACTGAAGAACAGTTCTTCAAGCCAATACACCCTGATGGCGATGAGCTATGTTTCTTTATTGGTACCTTTTGTGATTGCCTATATCTGGGTCGCCTGGCGTTCAATCGACAACCAGAAAATTGACATGAAGGAGCTTAACAATGAATCACATCTTTATTAATTTAAACTGAAATATCATGATTACAGAAATATTATGGCTTTTAACCTGGCCGATACTTATAGCAGTTTCTTTATTCGCCATCATTCAGATTCTGAAAAAATACGATCAGAAAAGCGAAACAAAAAAATCATAAATCTTTGAACACAGAACTGGTCGCCTGATCAGTTCTGTGTTCAATTGAAACATCAAACATTTTCCGGAGCCTGGCGTTCCGGAGATTAAAAAAGAAAACCTTCCTGCACAATGTAGGAAGGTTTTCTTTTTAGGTCAAATCCAACCTTTCGTTCTCAGGAGTGACCACCAACAATGATTCTCATTATTTTCAAATTAAGAACTACGAAGCGCCAGGCTTGCCAGATCAGGTTTCTGCGAAAGAACTTGGTCCACTTTGTGGGTAATGGTGGATACGATTCATCGTAATAACCGCGTACAATATTTTTAGCCATTTTTTTTATTTTGAGTGTTTATAAAATCAGTTTATCTGGTTTATTCCGGAATTAGCCACCAGAATGGATAGCCTTTTGCCTTGTGGATAAACATATAATGCAGCAAGATCTTAATCCAGTGTCCGGCCAATCCGGCTTCACCAACGGTGTAGTTAATGTCTCTACCCCACTGCGGGTATTTCTCCCAATCGGGAACAATCGGGAAAACAGTCATTGTTGCTGCATTTCCTTTGATCATTCCATATCCGGCAGAAACCACACATGCTGCACCCATTTTTCCCATCGATGCTTTGTGTTTGAAATCGGTTCGACCAGTTTTAATTTGGTCAACGATATTCAAGGCCACAATTTTACCGATTACTCCTGAAGGCATTCCGGTACGCGGCGGAGCTGGGGTTATCAGCGTTCCATTCGGACTTTTCATCGGTTTCGAAATCTGGTGCGGAGGTGCAAATGCGATACCAGTGGCAAAAATATTAGAGAATGCCGGGCTTTGATAGGTCGATGGCCAATCCTCTACCGACCAATCCTCAAAAGGTTTCCCTGAATAGTCTGCATCTACTTTCATGAATCCACTTGGTGCAAATAATTGAGTGGTGATGTCTTCTCCAGTTTTGTTGTAGGCTTTTAATCCTGCACCAGCGAAGGCAGGAATGAGCATAGCAAAATCAAAAGCAGCGGTTTTCATTTCACCATCGAGCGTCTCGTAATGTGCAATTCCCTCTTCTATTTTGGTTACTCCCGCCCGTTTGATCCAGCGAATACCATATTCTGCAAAAATTGATTCGCTGAATACTTTGGTCGGCGTTACATAACCACCTCGTTTAATGAATGCTCCACCCATGCCAAAGTCGCCCAATTCGTATTCATTCGAAATCCAGGTAATCTCGGCTTTATCCTGAAGCCCGCGTTCTTTAATTTGGTGAGCTACATTCAGTGCATATTCAAAAGCTGCACCCTGGCAGGTCGCCCCGGGATGGCCAGTACCAATGAGAAATCGAAGATTCTCGCCTTTCGCCATCCGGTCCATACAAATTTTCAATGCATCCCAGGTAGCCACTGCATGATCGCACGAACAAACCGAATGCGTAAATTTTCCGGGTCCGAGACCTTCGGTGGCAGCAAAATTAAGTTTTGGGCCTGTGGCATTGACGAGGTAATCGTAATCAATATTTTCGGTTTGTCCCAGACGTGATTTATCAGTGTATTCAATGCTTACATAAGGCTGTTCCATTCCAATTCCACCTTCAGGAAAAATCGCGGTAGCTTTGGCCTGTTTGTAATCAATTTTCCACCGATCATAAACTGGTTTTAGTTTGAACCGAACCTGATCAATGGTCATTTTTCCGACACCAACCCAAATGTTGGAAGGTATCCACTGGTAATACTCTGATGGACTAACAACAACAACCTGGTGTTTAGAGCCCAGCTTCTTCTTAATGAATGCTGCTGCTGTATGACCTGAAATACCTGCACCTAAAACGATAACTTTTGCCATATCGGGAAGTTTTAAAATCATTCAAAATAAAGCTGGTTGTTGTGCCAGCTTTTTTGCATATCAATTTAAATCAGAAAAAACTTTTCTTCGCCAGTTTGACAGAAGGCACATTTTTTTTCCATTGTACCTTTGTCATAAGTATTTCCACATACGGGGCATACCAAATATTCAACAGGCAAAGTATTTTCTGCCATCGAATTTAAAGCTTGCAATGATTTGGTATAAAACTGCTGATGTTTCTTTTCAGTATCGAGAGCCCAGTTAAAAGATTTGGTGGCTTTCTCAACGTTTTCGGCTTTGGCATCGGCAAGGAATTGAGGATACATGGTCGTTGACTCGTAAGTTTCGCCTTCGATGGCTGCCTGAAGATTTTCGGCTGTTGTTTTCACTGCAAATTCTGGAGTAAAATCTTCCATCTTTTCGCCCAGTCCTTCCAACACTTTTCGATGATTGGCGGCGTGGATAGATTCAGCTTTCGAAGCAGCCTTGAAAAGTTTAGCAACGTTGGCGTTTCCCTCTTCGGTGGCTTTTTGAGCAAATGCAGCGTATTTGGCGCTTGCTGTTGTTTCACCTTTGATACCTGCTTTCAGGTTTTCAATCGTTTTAACTGGTTTAACTTGCTGACAACCAGTAAAGGCTATCAGACCAATAACTGCGAATAATAAAATGTTCTTCATGGTTTTGATTTTTTTTTTAATTAAACTTAAAGTGGCATCATATAATTGTATACGAGCGTTCCTCCGTAAAATCCTGTAATGCTTACTGAAAAAGCTGCCAGCCCATATAAAGCAAATGCAATCCATTTTAAATTGGTATTTTCTTTGTTTTGGGCTTTTAGAAGAATCCGAAAGACAGATAAAACGATTAAGTTACCAACTGTAATCCAGGCAAACAATTCGTGTGTGTCTTTAACAGAACCTGCAGTTTCAGTCATTTCGGCAGTAAAAAAAACACCGGTAAACAGTGCCGAAATTGCTGCAAGAGTGCCTAACATGAGCAGGTAGAAACCAAGCGTTGACAGACAAGCTTCTTTCTTATAAAGGATTGAAGCAATATCAAAAATAAAACCAACAACAATTAGCGCGATTGGAAAATGCACCAACATAGGATGTAAATGACTTAAAGAAATCATAATGGGTTATTTTAAAGGTTTTCCTTTTAAATTTATTAATAAATAATTGAATATCAATCAATTTAGAGAAGTAAATTTATATCGTTTTATGTTTTTCAAACAACCTTAAGTGAAAAGGCAAGTAACGATCTGACCATTTGGCATTTGATGGATTGTGATTAATTGGTACCTTTAAAATAAGTCCACTGGAAATAGTGAAATAAGCTTGAATTACAGGTGTTTAAATGATTAGTGACAATAAAACACCTCCCAGAATGATCCAAATCACATCGACTTTCCTTACCAATAAGCCAAAAGCTACCAGCGTAAATAAAATATTGACGAGATTCCAGTTTATTCCAATCGTGAAACGATACGTAACAACCGCCAATAAACCTACGAAAGAGCACAAAATTCCGTTAATGACTTTATTAAATTGTGTATATGACCTGAGTTTGTCGAAAAATGGAATAATCCCCATGAGGATCAGGAATGATGGGGTAAACACACAAATAGTGGCAATGATACTTCCCAGAACACCAAAATGCATATATCCGTAAAACGTAGCGGCAATGATGATTGAACCTGGCGTGACCTGACCCAATATTACTCCATCCATAAAGGTTTTCTGGTCAAACCAGCCGAACAAATCTACCAGCTCATGGTACATAATTGGCATGGCAGCCAGCCCACCGCCAAAAGAGAAAAGGTCGATTCGCAACATGACAGTGGCCAATATAAAGTACTCGCTATTTACAAAGTATAAAATCGTTGAACCAAGTGCCACAACGATTAACATGATGAGGAAAAATCGAAAGGTTCTTGCTTTGGAAAGTTTTCCGCTTGGTTCAAATTCTTTTCTGGTCAATACAACGCCCAACAATGAAGCAACAAGTAATACCAGAAACGGGTGCAATTTGGTGAGGAACAATCCGGCGGCAATCACTGCAATGATCCAGTCGTTGACATTCCTGAAATTCTTTTTGCCGAAAATATACGCAGCGTTGGCAACGATGGCAACAATGACAACCCTCAATCCGGATAATACCATTTCAACGCCTGAAATGTTCTTCGATTCATTGTACAGCACAGAAAGGATAAGCATAATCAGGAATGCAGGAAGTCCAAAGCCAACAAAACTAACGACTGATCCCCGGATACCTTTTAGCTTCAAGCCAATAAATGCAGCCAACTGCATGACAATTGCCCCTGGAATTACCTGGCAAAGCGCTAACCCAGAATCAAAAGTATTTGCATCGAGCCATTTCCGTTTGTCAACAATGTGTTTTCGGATATGCGCTGTCATGGCCAGTCCGCCAAAACCAGTCAAGCCGATCCAGAAGAAAGACAGAAAGATATCAATGTAGGAAGGATTTTCTTTGTGCTTCATGCTAAAGCAATTTGAGATTGAAAGATACGGAAGAAAAGGCGGCACACCAAATGATGAGGATTTACTTTATAAATTTCATTGGATAAAATCATTCGGGTTAGTTCTTTCAGAAGTGCTGATTTTTTGATTCTTTTGTACTGATTTTCTCCGAGTTATTTTTTCTAACTGCTCCTGCACACGAAAGGTTAACCGATGGGTAAGACTGGAAACGGTTTTGCCTCCCGAAGGAATATTTTCCTGAATTTGGAAAGGAGATACAAACACTGTCCATTGCGCGCGCTTCATTATTTGATGAAGGCTGCACCTGTGTTTCTTCGGGAAATGAGAAAGATAAAATTCAGACCATGGAATATCTGTTTCTTGTTTCTCTTTTCGTCATTGCTTTTCTGTATTCCTCGGTCGGGCATGGAGGTGGCACAGGCTATCTGGCTCTGCTGACACTTTTCGGCATTGCCCCCGTTTTCATGAAATCCACCGCGTTGACATTGAATGTCTTTGTTTCGGCCATAGCATTTTTCAGTTATTACAAAGCCGGGTATTTCAGATGGAAACTGATTTTCCCGTTTTTAATCACCTCCATTCCATGTGCATATCTGGGTGCCATGATGAAGATAAATCCTACAACCTATAAAATCATTCTCGGTATATTTTTGCTTTTTGCTGTCGCGCGAATGTTATTTGTCCCAAAGGCAGTTACTGAAACTTCAAAAAAATTACCATATCTCTTGGCTCTGGCCATTGGCGCAGCTCTTGGACTTTTCTCGGGAATGATCGGTATTGGCGGAGGAATCATTTTGAGTCCGGTGATTATTTTGTTTCATTGGGGCAATGTAAAAGAATCGGCGGCAGCTTCGGCCTTGTTTATATTCCTGAATTCAATATCTGGTTTATTTGGGCTGGCAACCAGTGGGTTTACCCTCGAACCCCGGATTATTATCTGGATTATAGTTGGAATTACCGGAGGGATTGCCGGTTCTTACCTGGGAAGTTTCAGAATAAAACCGGAGAAACTCAAATTTGTTCTTGCAGCAGTATTGCTTGTGGCCAGTGTGAAACTCTTTATTTTCTAGCATGGAACCCAAAGTCATACCACAGTTGCTATTAATAGCCGGAACCGGACGCAATACGGGTAAAACAACTTTTGCCTGCAATATTCTCCGGAAGTTCAGTACAAATCACAAACTGATTGCTGTGAAAATTACACCTCACTTTCACAAGAACATCCAAAGTGGAAAGGTCATAATTGACAGGGCCGACCTCTTCATAGCTGAAGAAACCGATGCCACAAATGGCAAGGACAGTTCACTCTTGCTTCAGGCAGGCGCCCGGCAATCCTTTTTCATCATGGCAAAAGACGAACATTTGGAGAACGCATTTCAGGAAATCGAAAAGATCATTCCTACAGATTCATTACTCGTTTGCGAATCAGGTGGATTGCGTCACTTCGTGGTTCCGGGATTGTTTTTCATGATGAATAAAACTGACGGTGAAATGATCAAACCAAATTCGGAAAAACTGAAATTAATTGCCGACCGGGTGATTGCATTTGATGGAGAAAAAATTGATTTTGACATTGATATGATTGAAATTAAAGATAAGCAATGGAAACTAAAACAATGATATCATTCGATGAGGGATTGAAAAAGATTCTGGAATTCGCAATACCTCAGGGCACCGAACGTGCAAATTTGTCCCATGCACTGAACCGGACGCTTGCTGAAGATGTATTTTCGGATATCTCCATGCCGCCGTTTAATAAATCGGCTATGGACGGATATGCATGCCGGAAATCGGACATTAAAAATGCATTGCAGGTGATTGAAGAAATTCAGGCTGGAAGCATTCCCATTAAAATAATAGGTGAAAATCAATGTGCCCGGATAATGACCGGTGCCATGGTTCCTGAAGGTGCCGACTGGGTGATCATGAAAGAACATATCGAAGAAGTTGGTCCGAACCAGGTCCTTTGTGTCCGCGAATCGCTCAGCTCAAATATCTGCTATTTAGGTGAAGATGTAAAAGCAGGTGATATGGTTATCCGAAAAGGGGACGTCATTTCTCCGGCGCATATTGCCATTTTGGCGTCCGTGGGCTGTGTCAATCCATTGGTTTGCAACTTGCCAACGGTGGCTATTTTTTCAACCGGCGACGAGTTGGTAGAGCCCGGCGAAATTCCGGGAATGTCGAAAATCCGGAACAGCAACAGCTACCAACTCATGGCTCAGGCTCAACAAATGGGGATTAGTCCGGAATATCTCGGAATCGTTCCTGACCATGAGATTTTGTTAAAAGAAGTTCTGAAATCAGCTCTGGAAAAATACGACGTTATCCTGATTTCAGGAGGAGTTTCGGTGGGCGATTTCGATTTTGTACCAAAAATACTGAAACAACTGGATGTAAATATCCGCGTGCATGGCATGGATGTAAAACCCGGCAAACACCTTCTGTTTGGCGAACAAGGCGGCCATTTTGTGTTTGGATTGCCGGGTAATCCGGTTTCTTCCTTTGTTCAGTTCGAGGTTTTGGTTAAGCCATTTGTAAGAGCGATGATGGGAAAAACAACGGATGATACTTTTCTGTATCTGCCGCTTGAAGTTGATTACATTCGCAAAAAGAACGACCAATTATTCTTTGTTCCGGTTACACTGACCGCAAACGGAACTGTAGTTCCCATGGAATACCATGGTTCGGCCCATATTCATGCCTACACCATGGCACATGGAATTATGGAAATTCCACAAGGAGTTTTAACCATTAGTAAAGGAGATATAGCTTGTGTACGACCGCTTTAACCGACATATCAATTACCTCAGGATTTCGGTGACCGACCGCTGTAATTTGCGTTGTACCTATTGCATGCCAGCCGAAGGAATTCAATTGATGGATCATAAGGATATTCTTTCGTTTGAAGAAATCACCGAAGTGGTCAGGGTGGCAGTCAGTTTGGGTATCGATAAATTTCGGATTACCGGAGGAGAGCCCTTGGTTCGCAAAGATATTTTGACTTTGGTTTCGCAGTTGGCTTCAATCGAAGGAGTCAAAGACCTTTCGATGACCACCAATGGAATTTTTCTGGAAGAACTCGCCCAGCCCCTGAAAGATGCAGGTTTGCGACGGGTGAACATCAGTCTCGATACATTGGATCCTTTGAAATTCAGCGAAATCACCCGCGGAGGCGATCTGAATAGTGTATTGAAAGGCATAATAGCGGCAAAGGAAGTTGGTCTGGAACCCGTCAAAATTAATTGTGTGGTGTACAAATCATCCAATGAAAAGGATGCGCTGGAAGTCAAAGAGTTTGGCCGTCTGAACGATCTTCAGGTGAGGTTTATTCAGCAGATGAACCTCGAAACCGGTGAGTTTTCGATTGTGGACGGAGGAAACGGCGGAAACTGCAGCATTTGCAACCGGCTGAGGCTGACAGCCAATGGAATGGTAAAACCTTGTTTATTTGACGAACAGGAATTTTCGGTTCGCGAATTGGGTGCCAAAAATGCATTGCTTGGAGCTTTAAATTGCAAACCTTTAAAAGGTTGTCGCAACCAAAAAGGAAGTTTTTACAATATAGGAGGATAAACCGATGACGAAATTAACTCATACCGATTCCCAGGGAAATGCACGCATGGTGGATGTTGGCGACAAGCAAGTTCAATTGCGCGTGGCCAAAGCATCAGGACACATTCAGCTTTCGCCGGAAACCTTGCAGCTTATCGATCAGAACCTGATTAAAAAAGGCGATGTGCTGACGATTGCCGAGATAGCCGGAATTCAGGCTGCCAAACGCACTGCGGAACTCATCCCGCTTTGCCACAACATCGTTTTGAACAAGATTTTGGTCAAGGCAATTCCGGATGAAACAGGGGTTTCTATTACCAGCGAAGTGCGGTGCACCGGAATAACCGGTGTTGAAATGGAAGCGCTAACCGCCGTCAGTGTCGGATTGCTCACCATATATGACATGTGCAAAGCTGTCGATAAAAATATGCTTATCGGCAATATACAACTGATCGAAAAAACAAAAACAAATATCCCCGGATGAAATGCAAAAGATAAAAGTACTGTCGGTGAATATCTCTGAGAAAAAGGGAACGATTAAGATTCCGGTGGATCGGATAATCCTTTCCGGTATCGGTGTTGAAGGTGACGCCCATTCAGGCAACTGGCACCGACAGGTGAGTTTGCTCGGGAAAGAGAGTTTTGAAAAAATGGAATCCTCAGCCGGCCGCGAACTTCAATACGGTGAATTTGCTGAAAATATTACCACTGAGGGCTTTCCGCTCTTCCGGATGAAAGCTTTCGACCGGCTCATCTCCGGAAAAATTCTGCTTGAGGTAACTCAGATTGGAAAAAAATGTCATGGAAATAACTGTGCCATTATGCAGGAAATCGGGAATTGCGTGATGCCCAAAGAAGGTATTTTCTGCAGGGTACTTTCAGGAGGAGAACTTCAGTCGGGAGACATTCTGGAATACCAGCCAAAGATCATAAAGGTACATGTGATAACCCTCAGCGACCGCGCCAGCCAGGGTATTTATGAAGACAAAAGTGGTCCTTTGCTGAAAAAGTTATCGGAAGAGTTTTTCATTGAAAATGGCCGGCACGTTGAAATTGAAAACACCATTATTCCTGACAACGAAGTACAACTTAGAGATTTGCTGAAGGAGTTAATCGGCAAGAATACCGATATCGTTTTCACCACCGGAGGCACAGGAATCGGACCCCGCGACATCACTCCGGATGTGGTGAAATCAATACTTGACAAGGAAATTCCCGGCATCATGGAGATGATTCGTGTAAAATACGGCATGGAATTTCCGAATGCACTGATAAGCCGCAGCATCGCCGGTGTGGCCGGAAAGACCTTGATTTACGCACTTCCCGGAAATCCGAAGGCGGTAAAAGAATATGCCGACGAAATTTTTAAAACGGTGGAACATTCCTTCCGGATGCTAAATGCTATCGATGAACACTAAATCCATTACCGGAATTGTACTTGCCGGAGGTCGGAGCCGCCGTATGGGCTCTGACAAGTCGCTGATGGTACTAAACGGAAAAACGCTCGTCGAATATGCGATTGATGCCCTAAAACCTCTATGCAGCAAGGTCGTCATCAGTTCGAATAATTTCATTTACGATTATACCGGCTGCGAAGTATGGCCCGATGAATTACCGGAACGGGCTCCGATGATCGGTATCTATTCCTGCCTGAAACGGTCCGAAACAGATGTCAATATCATTTTATCGTGCGACATGCCTTTGATGAGCAGTGAGATGCTCGAATACCTGATTGAAAATTCTGGAAATCATGACATTACAGTTCCAGTTCATGGAGATCATTTTATTGAACCTTTGTGTGGAATATACAGGAAATCCTCGCTTGAAATTCTGAAGGAATTCATTGAAAAAGGCAATTTCAGGCTGAATGAATGTATTCAGGCTTGCTCACATCAGTTGGTTGAGGTAGATTCAAATTTGAGTTTCTATACTCCGGAATTGTTTTCGAACATGAATTCTCCGGAAGATTTCAGGAGTATCAGCCAAACTCGCTGATCCGCTCTAAACGGGCAATATCCAGCAATTCAATGTTTTTGCAATGCATGCCGATCAGTCCGTCATCCTTAAATTCTTTCATCATCCGGATAATACTTTCGGTTGACATACCGGTTAAGTCGCCCAAATCGGCGCGCGACAGTGGTAATTCAAACGAAGTGCTTTTAAATATCCGGTTCGATAAACAAAGTAGTATATCAGCCAATCGTCCGTGCAATTGCTTCTGTGTCAGCGAAAAGAAACGACCATACATTTGGGCTGTTTTTTCATTCAGCAGGTTAATCACATGGAAAGAGAATGCCGAATTCTGCCTTAAAAGTCTGGTGAAAACCTGAATGTCAATCATTCTGACAACCGAATCAGTATAAGTAGTAATCGAGTAGGGCAGTTTATTATTCCCATCAAAAATAGCGGCCATACCCAACAGGTTGTTTCTTATGGCGAGCATAAGTATGAGATTCTTATTCTTTTCTTCTAAATAGACCTTTACCAAACCGTCTTCCAGAAAATAAATGTGTGAGGCAAAGGCTCCACGCTTACAAACGGTTTCTCCCTTTTTGAAGGTAATACTAACCGAATTCTCATTGATCAATATTTTTTCATCGTCGGTAAGCAAGTCATACCAGCTTGTTTCAGAATCAAAAACAGTACAATGACTTATTCCTTTTGCATCATTTGATTGAATCATAGAAAAATTAAAAATTTATTCCGTCATAAAAATAGTTGCTCCGGATCAGTTTATTTCAGTCCGAAATTAGTTTTAATCTGGATTAAATCAAATGCTATTTTATGATATTGGCATTAACTTCATCCAGTTTTTTCATCCAGTTTTCAAATCAGAAATTAACTAAACTAAATCCATGTTAAAAAAAACAGTTGTTATCATCCTGGTTATGTTTTTTGAACAATCGTTTGCGGAGAGTCCGCTAATTTCGGCCACAGATTTTACTGCCGAACTGAAAGCCAGTAAAAATATGGTGGTTATTGATGTGAACACACCGGATGTGTACGCCAAACAACATATACAGGGTGCTATTAATTTGTTTTTCAAAGATTTATATAAAATTGGAGCGGTTGAAGGCCAGTTAATGCCAACGGAAGAATTGGTCAATCTTCTTGGGAATAAAGGTATTTCAGACAAAAGTAAAATTGTAGTTTACGACGATGGTTCGAATAAACACAACAGCCGTGTGTGGTGGATCCTGAAATCGCTTGGAGCTCAGGATGTATATATCCTGCATTTCAATACCGATGAGTTGGCTGCCACCGGAATTCAGCTTACAGCAATACCTTCAATCAGAAAAGCCACCACATTTATATTATCAGAAAGTTCTTATACGAGTTTAAAAATGGCTGATGTTCAAAAAATGGCCGAAGGAACCCTTTTGCTTGATGGCCGTGAAAAAGATGAATTCGATGGTGTTGATGCCGCCAGGAAAAGCAAAGGCCATATTCCCGGAGCTGTTTGGATGAATTACAAGGAAGTGTTGACAGCAACCGGAGCCTACAAATCAAAGGAGGAGATAATTGCTGTCGCATTCAAATTCGGTGCTACTCCCGAAAAGCGCATCATAGTGTATTGCAATTCAGGAGTTAAAGCATCAGTTATGTTCGTTGCATTCAAAGAAATTGCAGGGTTCCGGAATGTTCAATATTATGCAGGTTCTTATGCCGAATGGGCCTCAATTCCTGAAAATCCGATTGTCAAATAAATTTTGCGCTCATAAATAAGGATATGAAGTGCCGGGATTTCCTGGCATTTTTTTCAAGAACATTTCATATATTAGTAATTCTATATGATTCATCAATACCTATATGGCTAAAGGAACAGAATGGTCATTTCAGGACTCTTCCTTTTCAATGATAGATTAACAGACTGAAAAGCAGTTTTTTAAATACTTAATAATGTAGTTTACCATGAAAAAAATCTTGACTTTAGGAATTGCATTCTTTGTGGTTGCATTTGGGAAAACATCTCTGGCAACCGACATCGGGTTTAAAGAGTTTGACCTCCCCAACGGATTGCACGTAATCGTCCACGAAGACCATTCTGTGCCAATCGTTGCAGTATCAGTCATGTACCATGTAGGTTCAAAAAATGAACAAGCCGACCGTACCGGGTTTGCGCACTTTTTTGAGCATCTGATGTTTGAAGGGACCAAATACATCGAGCGGTTCCAGTACGATAAACTAGTTGAGAGCGCAGGTGGTACCCTAAATGCCAATACAAGCTGGGACAGAACTTATTATTACGAAATTCTTCCTTCGAACCAGCTTGAACTTGGACTTTGGCTCGAATCGGAAAGGATGCTTCATGCAAGGGTCGATTCTATTGGAATAGCCACTCAAAAAGGAGTGGTTATTGAAGAGAAAAAACAGAGTGTTGATAACCGTCCATACGGATCAATTATGGAGGAAACATTAAAAAGGGCATATATCAATCATCCATACAGATGGACGACAATTGGAAATGCCGATCATATCAGGGCCGCCAAAGACGAGGAATTCAAAAAATTCTATGAGTCGTTTTATGTCCCGAACAATGCAGTCCTCGTGCTGGCAGGTGATATCAGTTTTGTTGATGCAAAAAAAATGGCCGAAAAATACTTTACCGACATTCCTGTAAAAAAAGAAGAAATATATCGCCCGGCAATGACTGAGGAAATTAAACATACAGAAGTCAGGGATACCATTTACGACAATATCCAGTTGCCTGCAGTGCTCCAGGCATACCACATCCCGGCCATGGGGAGTAAAGATTTTTATGCAGTGGAAATGTTGAGCCAATTGCTTGCAACCGGTAAAAGTTCAAGATTATACAAATCACTTGTAGACGAACAGCAACTCGCCATTCAGGTAGCTGCTATCCCTTTCCCATTCGAAGATCCGGGATTGGCAATCATTTTTGCCCTGCCAAATATGGGGCTAGATTGTGCTAAGATTGAAGCTGCCATGCAAAAAGAAATTGAAAAAGCACAGACGGAATTAGTACCTGAAATGGAATTCCAGAAATTAAAAAACCAGGTTGAGAACCAAATTGTCACAGAGAATTCGACTATAGCCAGCAGAGCAAATATACTGGCTGAGAATTACACTTATTTTAAAGATGCCAACCGGATTAATACAGACCTGAGTAAATACCTGGCTGTAACGCCTGAAGACCTTAAACGTGTTGCCAACGATTATTTCAGGAAAGACAACCGGGTAGTTTTATATGACCTTCCTAAATCGTCAAAAAAATAATCCTCATTCAAATAAGTTAGAATCATGAAAAAATTAATTTATTCCATATTTATACTTTTACTGACACTTTCAGTAAATGCCCAACTCGACCGCAGTATTCGTCCCAATCCGGGTCCGGCACCAAAAATTCAACTTGCCGATTACAAGCTTTTTACACTTGAAAATGGGTTAAAAGTAATTGTTGTGGAGAATCATAAAATCCCGAAAATAACCTACCAGCTCAGCCTGGATATTGACCCGATCGTTGAAGGAGATCAGGCTGGTTATGTTTCAATCACCGGCGACCTTTTAAGGACAGGAACAAAAACCAAAACAAAAGCCGAAATTGATGAAGCTATTGACTTTATCGGGGCATCGTTAAATACAACTTCGACCGGAATTTCCGGATCGGTGTTGACAAAATTCAGCGGTACCCTGCTTGGTATCATGAGCGATGTTTTATTCAATCCTTCTTTCCCGGCAGAAGAGCTGGAAAAATTGAAAAAGCAAAACATTTCCGGTATCCAAATGGCTAAGAATGATGCAAAATCAATTGCAAGTAATATTAATTCAACGGTAATGTTCGGAAATAAACATCCTTATGGCGAAATTAATTCTGAAAAAGCCTTTGAAAATATCACTATGGACAAATGCAAAGAATATTACAAAACGTATTTCAGACCAAATGTGGCTTACCTGATTATTGTCGGCGACATTACTGTGAAAGAAGCTCAGGCGCAGGCCAACCAATATTTTGGGAAATGGGAAAAAGGCGTTGTACCGGCTCATCCGTATAATTTTCCTGAAATGAATAAATCGCCTCGGGTGGTTATCGGCAACAGGGATGGTGCTGTACAATCGGTAATCATGGTTAGTTATCCGCTTGATTTTAAGACCGGTAATCCCGATGCAATTAAAGCAAGTGTCATGAATTCGATCTTGGGTGGCGGAAGCCTTTCGTCACGTATTAATGCAAATTTAAGGGAAAAGAAGGCCTATACTTATGGTGCATATTCTTCGTTAAACCCTGATAAACTGGTGGGTTCGTTCAATGCCTCGGGAGAGGTAAAAGGCGAAGCGACCGACAGTGCCATGGTTGCTTTGCTTTTCGAAATTAACCGGATGATTAGCGAACCTGTTGACAGCAAATTGCTTGAACAGGTAAAAAGCAGGATGAACGGTTCGTTTGCACGGTCGCTTGAAAATCCTTCGACCATAGCCCAATTTGCCCTGAATATTGAAAAATATAAATTGCCTAAAGATTATTATGCCACCTACCTCGAAAAACTCAGCAAAGTTTCTGTGGCCGATGTACAGGAGATGGCAAAAAAATATTTAAAACCTGAAAATGCAAATATCATTGCCGTTGGAAATGCCGACAAGCTTCAAAAGACCATGGTGAAATTTTCGAATGATGGCAAAGTTGAATTGCGTGATTATTACGGCAATCCGGTAAAAGCTGCAGAAACTCCATCAAACCTGACAGGAATGGATGTTATTTCCAAATACTTGGAGGCTATCGGAGGCAAGGAAAAGCTTCAGAAAATCAATGATATAACCACTAAGATGGGAATGGAGATGCAGGGGATGAAGATTGAAATCATTAATAAACAGAAGGCGCCAAACAAGTTGAAAGTTGAAACCCTGATGGGTGGGAATGTCGTGTCAACTCAGGTTTGCAATGGAGTTAAGGCTATGGTTAAAAGCCCGCAGGGTAACATGGAACTGACTGGCGAACAATTAGAAGAAATGCTGTCGCAAGCAACATTGAATGTTGAATTATACCTTGACAAATTGGGAATCAAAGCGGAACTGAAAGGTTCAGAAGATGTTGATGGCCAGCCAGCCTGGAAAGTACAGATGACTTCGCCTTCAGGAAAAAATACGGTTGATTTTTACGATCAGAAAAGCGGTTTGAAAGTTAAATCTGTTGCCCAACAGGGACAGATGAGTGTAACATCCACTTATTCGGATTACCGCCCGGTTGAAGGTGTTTTATTCCCGTTTAAACTGAAGCAGTCTGCCGGGCCACAATCATTTGACATTATTGTTTCAGGTGTGGAAGTAAATAAAGGTATCGAAGATTCGGTATTTGAATTGTAAAATTTCTTGAGAATAAACCGATTATAAAAAAAGCTCCTAATGAGGGGCTTTTTTTATAATCGGATTTCTCTGAATGATTGTTTCCCTAAATCAAATTTTCCCGGTTATGTCAACTGTTTGAAACCAGAGAATCAAAAATTTCAATTCAAACTACTAAATTTGATATATTTGGCTATCGCTTTAGTTGAAAATAAATAACGAATTTCAATGGAACTAAATATAAGTGAAAACTATGACCAATTAGTCCATCAGATTTCTGAAACATACATTCAAGGTCAACGGAAGGCAGTTGCAGCGGTTAATTCAACTATGGTTGAAACATATTGGCAAATTGGTCAGTACATTATAGAGTTCGAACAAGGGGGTCATATTAAAGCTGCTTATGGGAAAGCCCTTTTGCCGAATCTTTCTAAAGATCTGATACTTTCATTTGGCAAGGGGTTTAGTCTAAGCAATATTATCAGGATGAGGCAATTGTACGTTATTTTTCCAATTTATGCGGAGCTTCCGCATAAATTGAGTTGGACTCATCTTGTCGAATTGCTGAAAATTGACGACCCTATTGAAAGGTCCTTTTATACCAGGCAAACAATGCTTGAAAATTGGAGTACAACAGAACTTATTCGCCAAAAGAAAGCTTCATTGTTCTTGCGGTTGGCCATTTCAAAAGATAAGGAAGGAATAATAAAATTGGCTGAACAAGGTCAAATTATTGAAAAGCCGATGGATCTTATCCGCGACCCCTATGTACTCGAATTTCTTAAAATACCAGAGCCGTACCATTTATCCGAAACCGATTTAGAAACCCGGTTGATTGATCATTTACAGCATTTTCTACTTGAACTGGGAAAAGGTTTTGCTTTTATTGGCCGGCAATACCGAATTACTCTTGGCAACAGACCCCATTATGTCGATTTGGTGTTTTACCATCGTATCCTCAAATGCTTTGTAATCATCGATCTAAAAAAAGAAGAAGCCGGGTACGAAGATGTTGGACAAATGAACATGTACCTTGGTTATTTCGAAAACGAAGAAAACACTCCAAGCGATAACCCACCAATTGGCATTGTGTTAGCAAAACAAAAAGATGATTTACTGGTTCAATATGCCATGCACAACATCAGCTCACAACTTTTTGTCAGCAAATACCAGCTTTATCTGCCCGATAGGCAAACACTTCAAGACAGGCTTACAGCGTTACTGCAAAATTCGGGGGAATAAAATAAGTCAAAATGTAATAATCACTCCACAAAAACACACTTCTTACTTCGTCTTGCAAGTGTTTGCTGATAATTTCCCAAAGCCTGATCCATTTCGTTTGACTTTTCATCGTGGCAATTCAGGCAACTACCCACTTCCAGAATCCGTTTTTGTTCGGCTACCGAGAATGGCCGGAGCGTGTTGCGCGTTGAATTGGGCGTTTGTGCTTCTTTCAGGAATCCGGTCCAGGCATCTTCGGGTAAATTGTCGTTTGGATTGAGTGCAAAACGAGGTACAAAAGTCCAGCTTCCGGTATTTCCGGCAATGCGGTAAATCAGTTCACCTCGTCCAAAACCAATGGCCAGCGGATCGTTGTGGCACGATTTGCAGCTGCGGCTCGCGCGTTGGGTGGTGTGCCCCGAAGTTGGAGCATACAAACGATGAAACCTTTTTCCTTTTCCATTGGTGAATGATTCGTGATCAATGCTCATGACCATACCCGGCATAGCTGTCACCACCTGATTGGTGGCTTCATTTACGCCTAAAACAGGAGGTTCGGCCAGGCTCTTTCCGGCAAATTCAATCCAGGTTCCACGAGTCGGTTTTCCAGACAGCATATCGAATCCACTGGTTTCTTTTTCAAACGAATTGTGGCAACCAATGCATTGTGGCACCCATGCCGTGTGGCACGACCCACAGCTCAGGCGACTGTGTCCTTTACCTTTGGTACAAGCTGAAGCCGGTGGTTTCGACTCATGATCTTTACCTGTTAGTTTATCCGTCAGGAAAATCCGGTTCAGCGAATCAACATGGGTATTCAATAGAGCCTGATGATTTTTGGTGGTTTGCACCACTTTGGTTTTCGGATTAGTTTTTCGCAGCCAGGCAATCATCTGCGATTCCTTGTCGGGAAGCAACGATACTGCTATTGAACTGACTTTTCCTGAATTGTGGCAATCTACACATTGAATACCGACGGCCTCTTCTTTGTGAGTGTGATGTTTCCCATCACCCATGAGGTCGTATGAAGTATGGCAATCGATACACGACATTCCCTTTTCATGGTGAACATCGGCCTGTCTAAATTCGAGTACTCTTTCATCAGGCAAGACGCGGGTTTTGGCTAAATTGTTCGCGGTGGTTCCTTCTGCGGTTTCGTTCCAGCCTTCGTAATTGAGCGAAATCCGGCCCGAGCGACTGTGACAACTCAGGCAGCGATCGTTTGAAACCTGAATGTCGATGCCTGGATGAATTTCAGGGGAATTAGCTGAATTTTTTGCCTTCATTCGTTTCATGCTTTGAGTGGCCTCATCGCTATAGTGCAGGTGACAGGCATTGCATCCGCCACCCCGTTCGAGCCATTCGGCATTTCCGGTTTTTGTTTTTTCCATACCCAGGTGACAACCGGCACAAAGGTTTCGCAGGTGCGTGTCGGCAGCCGAATAACCGAGGTTTTTAACTTGAAAACTATCATTGAGCGAAGCCGTTTCGCCAAAAACGAATTTATCAACGGCAATGATTCCACTCTGGCTGGTCATCAACGATTTTTGCATCCGGTTGGACATATCCGGATGACAGTTTTGAGTACCACAAGTTTGTTTCACATTGGTGAAATTGCCCGGTACCAAAATCATATTCCGGTGAGCCTTCGACTTTGAAGTTGCATACGCATCGCCCAGATGGCAGGCAACACAGCCCATTACTGCCGGATTATGCGATTCGGATAAACCTGTCATAGCCGAATGACAAAGCAGGCAACTTTCCCTTTTTTGATTGTCAGGAATGATTACTGGCTTATCAGAACTGAACAGATCCACAGGATCAAAAATCAGGAGTTGCTCTTCGGAAGATTGGTTTTCTTTCCACGATTTCCATTCCCAGTTTTCGCCCCGGAAAAGCAGTGCAACCAGGGTCATGGTCAGGTAAAGAATGCCGGCAACCATCAAAATGCGTTTGGTCAGTATGCTGTAATTTTTCCTGAATCGGGGAAGGAAAAATACAAGGCTGAGTAAAATGAAAATCAGGACAATGATATAGGCCGGATGGCTGGTCAGGTGAAGCATTTCCTGAATGCCAACAAAAAACCAGGGACCTTTGATTTGCTGACTGTCGGCTTGTCCCAGAGGCGCCCGAAACATCAGGCTGAAAAAGAGAATGATCAGAAAAACGATGATCCAGGATTTCCTTTTCGGCCAGATGGTTTTCACGTGATCGTAAACCGCAACAAACAAAAGAATGGTTCCGGTGGCAATATGCTGAACGTAAACCATTTGATAGTTCCCGTCTACACCGGAAAACGCAGAACTCAGAAGTTTGCCAAAAAACGGTACCGATTCGAGAAGAGAGGCCAAAATCCGTCGTGCCTGAATGCCGGCTGCATCGCCTTTCAGGATAAAACCTGAAATCATTTCGTAACCCAGAAAAATCAAAACTAAGCACAGATTCAGCCAGGTTCGCCGATCCCGGATATTGGTTTCAGTTGATTTTGAAAGATGATCGTACACATGCAGAACGCTGAAAATGAAGAATAACTGGGCGCTCCAGTAATGGAAATTCCGCACAAATGATCCGGCCGGATTAAAGAGAAGGATGTCAGAAACAGACTGATGGGCATGCGTGAAATCGTACGGGATGGCCAGCAAAATCCCGCTGACGGCACAGATCAGCAGCGACGAGCCTGCTATCCAGCCGGCAGTATCGAATTGCAGGAACTTCTTTAGTTTTGGCAGGTGCATTCCGAAAACCAATTTTATAATTATAGATTAATTACTTTCTCTAAAATACCAGTTACCTCGTCATCCTGAACTTGTTTCAGGATCCCAACCATTTTTTGATGGACCCCGAAATAAATTCGGGGTGACGGGTTCTGATTTTGTTCTTGCAAATCAAGTTGTTTTTCCGAAGGGCTGCAACCTTACTACCCATTGCCCCTTTTTCTGATCAAACCGGCACTCAATTTCCTGCAGAGGTTTTATGGCCGGGCCTTTCAATGGATTTCCGGTTTCGGCATCAAATTGTGAACCGTGGCAATTGCATTGCAGTATTGTTCCTGTATTTGTTCCAATCCGGCAACCTGCGTGCGTACATTTGGTTAAAAATGCACGAACAGTATGATCATTTCTGAAGATGTAATATTTTTCAAAATAGCTGATTCCCATTGGAAAATCTTTCCCATGCCTGAATTCCAACCGGTTCTCACGTTCAGTCTGAACACCTGAAAGCCGGTGCCAGATCCAAACAACCAGTCCACAAATTAAAGTTGTTCCAATCCGAAAAAAAGATTTTCTGGTGATCAGTTTTTGTTTTTCCATAATAACGGCCATTCGGCGACTCAAATCTACAACTTTTATATCTGAACCGACAAAACTGGTTTTCTGCCAAAAACGTTATAAATCATTTTAATTTATGATACAGGTCATAAAATAAAGTGAGAACATTTAGTGCTGTTTATTTGATTGAATTAGAGGCACTTATGTTGACGTCTCTAATTATGTAGATATTTAGAATCTCTGTTCGTTGTTAAGTTCAAGGTTTCATATACTTTTGTTTAAACCGATGTTTAGAATCAAATATTTTAAGTATTGGTATTCAATAAAACTCTAAATATCAGTAGAATGCATACGAGGAGGAAGTTTATTAAAATCAGTTCATTGGGTATCGGAGCAACTGCCTTTGCCGGAGGAATGGCAAAATGGGCTATCGGCTCAACTTCACCAACCAATATTTCAACCGGTTCACAATCTCTTGCTTTTGGGAAAAAGGTTGCGACCTATTGTGAAGTCTGTTTTTGGAAATGTGCCGGCTGGGCTTATGTCACACCGAATAATCAGATTCAGAAAATCATTGGAAATGCCGATGATCCTCAGTGCAACGGTCGCCTTTGCCCTCGTGGAACCGGAGGCGTCGGTATGTTTTCTGATCCCGACCGGTTGAAAACGCCTTTAATGCGCGTGACCAAAAACGGTGAGCAAACTTATCGTGAAGCCAGTTGGGACGAAGCGCTTGATTTCATTGCAAAAAAAATGAAGGAAATCGCTGAAAAATACGGACCGGAAAGTATGGCTTTGTTTAATCACGGTTCATCGGGCAAACATTTCACACAACTGCTCAATGCTTTTGGTTCGAATAATGTAACCGCACCTTCGTTTGCACAATGCCGTGGACCACGCGATACCGGTTTTGAACTTACTTTTGGTGAGTCGGTTAGTAGTCCGGAAGTCACTGATATCCGCGATACGCGATGCATGGTTTTGATTGGTTCGCACATCGGCGAAAATATGCACAACGGACAGGTTCAGGAAATGTCGGAAGCAATCGATAAAGGAGCCGTAATTATTACCGTTGATCCGCGACTTTCGACAGCTGCCAGCAAGTCGAAATACTGGTTGCCTATCAAACCATCGACCGATTTGGCCTTGCTGCTTTCGTGGATTCACGTTCTGATTTACGACGATATTTACAACAAGGAATATGTAGCCAAATATGCTGAAGGTTTCAACGAACTGAAGGAACACGTTAAAGATTTTACTCCGGAATGGGCGTATGGAATTACAACCATTAAGCCGGAGCAAATCCGCCAGACGGCCCGCGAAATGGCCAATGCAGCACCTGCAGTAATTATTCATCCGGGACGGCACACCACCTGGTATGGCGACGATGTTCAGCGTTCCCGGGCGATTGCCATTTTAAATGCCTTGCTCGGTTCATGGGGAAACCGCGGTGGAATATTCCTGAAAGAAGGAATAAAAATTCCGGAGTTTCCGCGGCCGGCCTATCCAAAACCAGCCTGGTCTTGGCAGGATACGTTGAACGGAAGATATCCGCTCGCCAAAGAATCAATCACAAATACCATTATAGAAGCCTCAATTCCGGAAGAAGGAAAAGAGCATCAGATTAAAGGTTGGATCGTTTCAGGAACAAACCTGATTGTTTCAATACCGCTGAAAGAGCAACTGATGAAAGCGATGCAGTCGCTCGAATTGCTGGTGGTTGTTGATACCATGCCGATGGAAATTACCGGGTATGCCGATGTGGTTTTGCCCGAATGCACTTACCTGGAACGATACGACGATTTGCGCGCGACTGCCCACCGTGAACCTACGCTTTGCCTGAGAATGCCGGCAGTTGAACCCTTGTACGAAACTAAACCTGCATGGTGGATTTCGAAACAAATCGGCGAGCGTTTGGGTCTGGGTGCATATTACAACTATACAGATTTCAAGGAAGTCATCGACTGGCAGCTGAAACAGGTGGGTTTATCGCTCAGCGAAATGGAGCGGATTGGCACGAAAAAATTTGCACGCAAAACACCGGTCTATATTGATCCGAATTCGGATCATCAATTCAAAACCTCTTCAGGAAAAATACATTTTTATTCCAAAGAACTGGAAGAAGCCGGGTTTGATCCGATGCCAAAATATACCGCACACGATCAGCCTGAAGATGGATTTTACCGCCTGATATACGGACGCGCGCCGATGCATACCTTCAGCCGTACGGCCAACAACCGGAACCTTGTGGCGTTGATGCCTGAGAATTCGGTTTGGGTGAATCCGCAGGTTGCCGAATTATGGGGACTGAAAAAAGATCAATATGTCTGGTTGAAGAATCAGGATGGAATTGTTTCCAATTTTTCAGTCAAGGTGCGGGTTACAGAACGTATTCGCTGGGACTCGGTGTATATTGTCCATGGGTTTGGGCATCACCACAAACCACTCACTTACGCTTTCGGGCGTGGTGTGAACGATACCGAACTGATCAGCAAAATTTCAGTCGATCCGATTATGGGAGGCACCGGAATGCGCGGAAACTTTGTCACCTTCGTTAAAGTCCAACCAAAAAAGGAGGCTAAATCATGAGATACGCAATGGCTATTGATACCCGGAAATGTGTAGGTTGCAGTGATTGTGTGGTGGCCTGCCAGACCGAAAACAATGTACCGCTGGGTTTCTGCCGCGACTGGGTTGTTGAGGTTGTTGACGGAACTTACCCGAATGTCAGCATCGAACTTCGCTCGGAACGTTGCAACCATTGCGACAATTCGCCCTGCGTGCGCTGCTGCCCGACCGGTGCCAGTCATTTCGAAGAGGGCGGAATTGTTCTGGTAGAGCACAACAAGTGTATTGGCTGCGGAGCCTGCATTCAGGCTTGTCCGTATGATGCACGTTACTCGCATCCGGAAGGATATGTTGACAAATGTACCTTCTGCATTCACCGGGTTCGTGAAGGAAAAGATCCGGCCTGTGTGAGCGTTTGCCCTACAAGCTGCATGTATTTTGGTGATCTCGACGATCCGAATTCGAAAGTTGTGAATATGCTGAAGAACCGGAAATTCAAATCGCTGGCTCCGGAAGCAGGCACCAAACCACAGATATTTTACCTCGTTTAAACGACTAAAACCAACGACTAAGAAAAATTGAAATCTGGTTTCTTCTAAAGTCTCTGTCGTAAAACTGAAATGATGACGTTGCCTTTTTTAAGCCCCGAGTACTCGGGGTTTGGAGGGGGCTTTAAATGATAAAACTATGAGAGAAGAATTGTTTGCAAGCGGACGTAACATCCCGAATATCGATCCTTATCTGAATATCTGGCACTGGCAGATTCCGATTTACCTTTTTCTTGGCGGACTTGCTGCCGGAATTCTCTTTTTTGCCGGAGTATTTACCATTATGGGAAAGGCGCATAAAATGCCTGCAACGGTCAAAAAAGCACCTATGATTGTACCATTTGCCCTGATTTTCGGTTTGTTTATGCTTTTTCTGGATCTGAAACACAAGCTCTATTTCTGGCAGCTTTACACAACCATCCGCCTGGAATCGCCCATGGGGTGGGGTGCTTGGGTTTTAATGATTATCACGCCCATTTCGTTGCTCTGGTGTGCCAGTTACATCAAAGAGTTTTACCCCAATTGGGACTGGAAATTTAAATTCCTGAATACGTTTGAAGCCTGGGTAATCAAAAACAGGGTCATCGTGGCCTGGCCAATGACTATTTATGCCGTCATTCTTGGTATTTATACCGGAATTTTACTTTCGGCCTTTAACGCCCGTCCGCTATGGAATACCTCGATTCTGGGGCCGCTGTTTCTGGTCTCCGGAATGTCAACCGGCGCAGCCATAATCATTATGCTGAGCGATGATCACAAGGAACGAAAAATCATGGGTCGCATCGACATTCTGCTAATTGTTATTGAGCTGTTTTTTATCGTGCATCTGTTCATGGGATTTTTGGCCGGATCGGAAGCACAAATTGATGCGGCAAACCTCTTTCTGGGCGGAAAATTTACTGCACCATTCTTTACTTTTGTGGTAATGCTTGGCCTGATATTTCCGGCAGTCCTCGAAATTTTTGAACTGAAAGGATTCAAAGTGCCGATATATGTTCCGGCGATTCTGGTGTTGATCGGCGGGTTGATATTCAGGTTTCTGATGGTAGAAGCAGGACAAATTACGCGATATTTGTATTGATGCGACGATTTGGATTTTAAATAGAATCCACACTAACAAGTCATTAATAAAATGTTCATTGAAACTTACCACGAAGTGGTAATATATTAGTCACCTCCAATAAAATTGGGGGAAAAGAATAAGAAAGAAACTGAACCCTGAAGAGGGTTCAATATAAAAAATTCTTGTAATTGAACCCCTTCCGGGTTCATCCTAATGTTCTGAATTTCTTCCCCCGGTTTTACCGGGGGTGATTAACATTTAATCCCTTCGGGATTGCTATAAGTAATATAATAACACTGTATATGAAAAAGATAAAAAACGACGGATCGTTTTATGTCAATCCCTATTTAGGCGGAGTGATATTGGGAACTGTTCTTTTGCTTTCGTTTTACATTTCGGGCCGGGGACTCGGTGCCAGCGGAGCGGTGAAAAATACGATTGCCGCTACCGTGAATGTTGTGGCTCCTCAGCATGTCGAGAAATCGGCTTACTATAGCCAGTTTGCCGGGGGTGATAAAAGGCCGATGAATAACTGGTTGGTTTATGAAGTGCTTGGAGTTTTGGCCGGAGCTTTTATTTCAGGAATAATTTTTAACCGGCTGAAATTAAAAGTGGAACATTCACCCAAAATCACCTCGCGCCGCCGCTTGGTTTTTGCATTACTTGGCGGACTAATCTTTGGATTTGGCTCTCAGCTTGCACGTGGGTGCACCAGTGGTGCTGCCCTGAGTGGAATGGCTGTTTTGTCATTGGGAGGTTACATCACCATGGTGGCAATTTTTGGAACGGCTTTCATTGCAGCCTGGATATTCCGTAAAAACTGGACTTAAACTTTCAACTAAAAATTATGATCGGACCAATCATTTCATCAGGAATAGTCTCGCAGGCATGGGACAATATATTCGCCTTAATCCTGGGTATGGGTTTCGGCTTTGCACTCGAATCATCGGGTTTCTCTTCGTCACGAAAAATTATCGGAACTTTTTTCGGCTACGATTTCGTGGTGGTAAAAGTGTTCTTTACAGCAGCTATCGTGGCTTCTGTAGGTTTGCTTTACCTCAGTTACTTCGGACTTTTAGATTTCTCGCTGCTATATATTCAGCCAACCTTTCTGACTTCGGCCATCGTGGGTGGAATCATCATGGGCATTGGGTTCGCGATGGGTGGTTTTTGCCCGGGAACCAGTCTGGCTGCCAGCGCGGTTGGCCGAATCGATGGCATGGTATTCTTTGGAGGAATGTTTATCGGTGTATTTCTGTTTTCTGAATCTTTTCCTTTGTTCGAAAATATGTATTACAGCGGTTCGCTGGGAGCAAAAATGATTAATACCACACTGGGAATTTCGCCCGAGCTGTTTACGTTCTTCCTTGTTCTGGCTGCCATGGGAATGTTTTTTGGAGCAGCCTGGGTTCAGAAGAAGGTGAAAAAAGTTGAATACTAAATCCTGAAGAGTTCTGAATTAGGAGTGATAAGTTATGAGTTAATTTAGATGCAAACTTTGAATGGCTTTTTTTTAAGCCCTGAGAACTCGGGGTTTGGAACGGGCTTATAAACTTAAATAGATGGAAAGAAAATACACCATACTTGCTGTTCTTCTGATCGTGCTGGCCCTCGGTCTGGTAATCCTTCCGAAGAAAAACGACCGGAAAGAAACTGATCCGAAGATTCTGCTCAGTTCCATTGCAGAACGGTCGCGCTACCTGACAACAGATCAGGTTACTCACCGGATCATTGAAAACGATCCAACGCTGCTGTTGATCGACCTTCGGAGTGCCGGGCAGTTTAAGACATTTTCGTTGCCCGGAGCGGTGAATATTTTACCCGATTCGCTTTTCAGCCAAACGAATAACGAACTTTTAAATCAATCGGGAAAAGACAAAGTGTTTTTTGCGAATTCCGATCTGGAAGCCGAAAAAGCCTGGTTGCTTTGCACCCGTTGTTCCATTGGCCGGATTTATATCATGAAAGGCGGTATGAACGAATGGTTTAATACGATTATCAAGCCAACAGTGGCTTCTGCGACCTCCTCGTCGGCCGAGCTGGATTTAATCAGTTTCAGAAATGCGGCCCGACAGTTTTTTACAGGAGCGGGTCAGGCTACCGGACAATCTGCAACAGCAAAATCTCCTGAAAAAGTTCAGGTTGTCAGGAAAGCTGCCACCCGAAGTGCTGGCGGAGGATGCTGATTCATTTTTAATTAGAAGTATTGGTTTAAAATAAATACATAAAACAACCGGACATGAATAGCTTTTTGAAAGCAAACCTGCTATGGTTAAGTTTATTGGGAGTGGCTGTAATCATTGTGGTCCTGGCATTTATTTTCAGGCCGAACACAACGGAATATCAGATTGGGGCATCGGAAACTTTGAAATGGATGAATAAAACACCAATGGAAGTTGCTATTGATAATATCGGTGGGAAACAACTCATAGATCTCCGTCCGGTGGATTTATTTTTACAGGGACATGCTACAAATGCGATCAATATACCAGTTCGTAATCTGCTTGATCAGGAATCGGTCAGTTTGTTTGATGAACTTCGTGAAAACGGAAAAGAAGTAATTCTCTATTGAAGCGATCAATTGCAGACCACCGCTCCGTGGCTGCTGCTTCAACAACTCGGCTATCAAAATATTAAAATTCTGAAGGGCGGTTATTCCTCTGATCAAAAGTTTAAAGAACCTGCATTGTCATCCACGGAAACTATGCAAATGGATACTGAGGCAATTCATGTAAAATCCCAACTGATCGATGCGTCATCAGTAAAACCTGAAAACAAAAAATCAGAGGCAGTAATTCCTGTCCGGAAAAAAGGAACTTCCGGCGGAGGTTGCTGAGAATATTCGGGAACATCGGGTTCAATATAGTTCTGAAGTTTAGCCTTATTTCACCAATAAAACTTCATGAATATTCTTTTCAATTGTTTCTTTAGGTAGCGCTCCCATGGTTGCCTGAGGCTGGCCCGTAACGGGAATAAAAAGCAGGGTTGGCAAGCTTGAAATTCCCAGGCTTTGAGACAACAACTGTTCCTTATCGGTGTCCACTTTGTAAACAATTACCTTTCCGGCATATTCTTTTGCAATTTCTTCAACACGTGGCGAAAGTTGTCTGCAAGGGCCACACCAGGTGGCATAAAAATCGATAATGGCAGGCAACTTTCCTTCGTATTTCCACTCCTTATTGACTTCATAGTTAAATACTTTCTGCTTAAACTCTGCGTTTGTTAAAACAATGACAGTTCCGGTACCTGAATTAGCCTTACTGCTTTCCTTGCCTGGGTTTGCGGCATTACAGTTGCTCAGAAGGAATACCATTGCGAGCGATATTGAAATCAGAATTTTTTTCATGGTTCTGTTTTTTGTATTTCTATTCTTCAGCATCTTCCTCTTGCACATGGACTATTCACCAAAAAGTAACCCAGGGCACCTCCCCAAATGGTACTCATGTATGGACTACTTGTAATGGCGCAGGTTCCCGAAGCACAGCCGACAAAGTGATAATAGGAAAAACCTGCAACAGCGCCTATCGTAACCGAAAGAAAGGGTCTCCAGAAATTCCATGTTTTGAGATTCTCCTTAAAAGTTTCTTGGCTCGGTTTAACTTCACAATTATTTTCCATGGCAATTGTTCTAAATTATTTATCTGCAAAACTACTAAAAGAATAACATGAATCGCATTAGTGACACTTAAATCTTTTTAGTGACACTAATTTGTTTACATTTGCATCAGGAAAATATCTTATGAGCGAAATATTCAGCAACAACCTTAATCCTGAACAACTGGAGGAAATGTTCGGGAGCGACGAAAAATGTCTCGGATTTTTGGCAGGAATAAAATGGGGCAATGGGTTTGTTTGCAAGAATTGTGGCAACACCAACTCATGTCCGGGGAAGGAGCCGTTTTCGCGCCGTTGCACCAAATGCAAAGCAAAAGAAACCGCGACCAACGGCACTGTTTTTCATGGGGTGAAGTTCCCGATCAGCAAAGCTTTTTATATTGCTTACCAGGTTTGTAAAGGCAAGGAGGATGTTTCATCCTACGAATTTGGACGCCGGCTTTCGCTTCGCCAAATGACCTGCTGGAATTTCAAAACCCGGATTCAGCATGCGCTGAAGGAAATGGATTCGCTCTCCGAAAAAGAAAGAAGCACCATGGAGAAGATTTTGACCAGTTAATTCCGGAACAAGAAAAAAGTCATCAGTAATTAGGAAAAATTAGGATCGACTTTTCGAAAGCCTGATGTATTTCCCCTTTTCCCATTTTACTAATGACCTTTTTCTATGGTCACTTTCCAAATTATTTTTGCGCTACCAAAAGAAACACCGGATACACTCTCCCGGATTCGCGTTCCATTTCGAAACATTTCTTGTTTTCAATATTCCTGAATCCGGCTTGTTTCATAATTCCGGCAAGGTTTTCAGGATCGAAACCCCAATGAACCTTTACTTCCGGTCCATGGAACGATCCGTCTTCAGGGTATAAATCAGCAATAGCCAGATATCCATCCGGATTCAGCATCGAATAGAATGTGTGGATAATGGTTTCGTAATCATTCACATGATGTAGCACCATCTGATTGTAAATGATATCGAAAGTCCCGTCGAACTTTTTATGCTCCAGATCGAACCAAAGCGGTTTGATGTGCCCCGTTTTGAAATAATCAGCCTTCTCTTCGCAGACTTTAATCATTTCCTGAGAACTGTCCATCAGGGTAATTTCTGAAAATTTGTCTTTGAGCAAGAAACTCAGAATACCTGTCCCGGCTCCATATTCGAGAGCTTTCATCGTAGAATTCAGTGGAATCCTTTTTTCAAGTTCAGAGGCAATAGCTACTGAACGATTCGTGTGCATTTTATCTTTGTCCCATTCACGGGCCCGGGCATCAAATTCACTCATTTAATTGGATTTTAAATTTCAATTCCGATTGGCATTTTTCAGTTATCAGATCAGCATTTCCAGGGTGGTGGCTTCCAGCTTATCGTAGGTATATTGCCTGATGTCCTTGAATGTTCCACGTATTAAACAACCCTGTTCGTCAACACAATGTTCACAGTGTTCGTAGTATTTCTCGGAGGTACAGGGAAGCAAGGCAATGCTGCCTTCGAACAGCCGGACGATTTCAAGCAGATTGATGTCTCTGGGATTTTTTATCAGGAAATAGCCGCCGTTTTTACCCAGTTTGCTGCTCAGATAGCCGTTTTTTTTAAGTTCGAGTAAAATGGATTCGAGGAACCGTTTTGGAATTTTTTCACTTTCGGCTATTTCGTTAATCATCAGTATCCCTTTTCCATATTCTTTTGCAAGCCGGACCAATGCCAGCATGGAGTATCTTGTTTTATTTGTCAGCATGTTTATCCTATTTTACTGATGTGTTTTAATTTGTCGATGTCATTTATTGCTACGATTTTGCCATCGACAGATATAATTTTTTCGGTTTGCCATTTCGATAAGGTCATGATTACATTCTCGGTGGAACAACCAGCAAATTCGGCGATTTCTTTTCGTGTAAGTGAAAGATGGAACGAAGTATCGTTATAAACTTCGGCAGCCAGGTATAAAATGATGTCGGCAATGCGTCCTTCTTTTTGTTTGTGAGCCAGGCTGATGAAGTTCATCACCGACTTTTTGAACATTTCTGAAGCAACCTGGAACATCATCATGGCAAATCTTGAATTTTCTACCAGAACCTCTTCAAGCACTTTGGCATCAATCAGAATAACCTCGCAATCTTCCACCGCGATGAACGAAAACAAATTGTTGTCTTTGTAAAACAAGTTCGCGCCACCCAGAATTTTCGGTGCAGAGACAATGGTCAGAATCAGGTTTTTACTCGATTCGTTTTCGTAATTAAACTTCACGATGCCTTTTTCGAGGTACACCACATGAGTTGGCAATCCGCCTTGTTTCAGGATTGTTTCGCCTTTTTTGAAAATAAGTTTAACCGAAGTTTTCTCCAGTTTATCGAAATCTTTGTCTGAAATAAACTGCGATGAAATTCTTCTGAACCAGGAAAATTCCGGTCTGGGTTCATTGATCGTCATAGCCTGTAATTATTTGAAATGGATTAATCTTTCCTTGTTCTGCCGATAGTTTATCAACTCAAGACAAAGATACACTAAATCAATAGACAATATGATCGGGTTGAAGTTAAATTTTAAAACCAGGAATGGAATAAATGTGTATCAATATTTCAAACATGAAATATTTAATGTTTTATGCTATTAAATTTCAGTTTAAGTTCTAAAATATATCATGACAGGTTTATCTCCATTCAATTCCGGACCACTTATTTTTGAGCGTTCGGTTTTAAATCAGGAATTGCCTGATCATACTTTGTAAATTGTACAGTAAATCAATCGATAATATAAACAGATGAAAAAATTAATATTTATTTTAATGATTGTTGGAGGTTTTGTTTTCAGTGCCAAATCGCAATCATCCGACGATGTGTTGAATCTTTTGATTCAGAAAAAAGTTATTTTGCAGAAAGATGCCGATTCGGTTCGTGCTGAAGCTGCTATAGCAGCACAGGCAAATCTGTCTAAAGTAAAATCGTTCCCGATCAGCGCCGCGAAGAAAATCACAATTGCCGGATACACTCAGATACGCTATCAGGCACTGGAAGAAACAGGTAAAATTGACGGTTTTGATATCCGTCGTGCCAGGCTCGATGTAAAAGGAGTTCTTTCTCCATACTGGTCCTATCGTGTCCAGTTCGATCTGGCAGGAGCGCCCAAACTGATTGATGGTTATGCCGAATTGAAACTAAACGATTATTTTAATTTTACCATTGGTCAGGCAAAAATCCCGTTTTCACTCGAAAACCTCACCAGTTCAAACAAACTGGAGCTGATCGATCGTTCCCAGGCTGTTGAAGCTTTGGTTGCCCGAGGAAAAGATGTAGGTGGCAACCAGAACGGACGCGATATTGGAGTGCAGCTTGGCGGTACGATTTTGAAACTGAAAGACCGTCCGGTTGTTGATTATCGGTTAGGCATTTACAATGGTTCAGGAATCAATACGGTTGACAATAACGAGAAAAAGGATTACGCAGCGCGTGTAATACTTCATCCGTTAGTTGGATTGGATATCAGTGGAGCCGTTTACAATGGTTCGCGCTTTGTTGCAGAAGTTAAAGAAGTGAAAACAAACGGAGTGGTTACAACGGCTGCCGCAGCTGCAAAAAATGTTGACCGCAATCGTTACGGATTTGACCTGAACTACGACTGGAATAATCTGGGAATTCGCGGAGAATACATCCATGGAACAGATGATAAAACCAATCGGGATGGATATTATGTTCAGGGTGGCTATTGTTTTTTACAGAAGAAATTACAGCTGATCGCAAAATACGATTTCTATGATGCCGACAAGGTAAAAGCAAATGATGCTTCAACCTGGTATGTTTTGGGTGCAAACTTTAATTTCAACCCAAACGTTCGTCTTCAACTGGCTTATACAATTAAAAAAGAAGAAGGACCAAGCATTAACAACAATTATACTTCGGC
>CAILJH010000282.1 GCA_903834475.1 uncultured Prolixibacteraceae bacterium
ATCATCACTTTCGACAAGGGATATGTCGATTATGCCCAATATCAGGTGTTTTCGGAAAATTCCATCTGGTATGTGACAAGGTTGAAAGACAATGCTATTTATGAGGCCAGAAAAGAATTCGATATTCCGGACAATACTGATTCTGGTGTCCTGAAAGACGAGGAGATCATTCTGTCATTTGGCGATAAAAAGGAATTAAGGCACCGTTCAAGACGAATTGCTTATTGGGACAACGAGAATAACCGTTTATTCGAGTTCATTACCAATAATTTTGAACTATCGGCAGAGAAAATTGCTCTGATCTATAAGAAACGCTGGCAGATAGAACTGTTGTTTAAGCAACTCAAGCAGAACTTTCCGCTAAAGTACTTTTTGGGAGACAATGAAAATGCCATTGAAATACAAATTTGGTCAGCCATGCTTGCCAATTTACTGCTTACCCTACTGCGAAGTAAAGTAAGGCGCAGTTGGGCATTCTCGAATTTGGTGTCCACTATAAGGCAGCAACTGATGAGCTACATCAATGTTTATTGCTTTTTGGAAGACCCCGAAGGAAGTTGGCGCGAAATAGTAAAAGAGAATAAAATGGAATATCAAAACTCACTGTTTCCCGATATAATGGGGGCTTACTTTTGAAAATTGAAAATGCAACAATTAATTATCAAGACTTTAAAAACAAAAAATTAATAACTTCCGGGTTTACCGGACAACAATGCTTAAAATATTAATCTTCGAAAATCTCATTTTGTCGTTTTTTTTGTTTGCGCCCAACTATCGAGTAGCGATTGAAGTATTGTAGATTGGTTGCCAGAGATTCATATATACCGCGTAGCGGTTAAACTCATCCTTATCGATATGGCGCATAGAACCTTCCTGTTTTGATGATCATATTCAGATGCGCCAGAAATTACCATTTCATTTATTCTACAAAACTTAAACCGCTCCGCGGTATATATCAAAACCCATCATTTTCGGTGCGTTCAATCACTTCCTGCTGAAGGTCTGCATTCATATCGTTGAAATAGTCACTGTAACCGGCCATGCGAACCATCAGGTCTTTGTAATCTGACGGACATGCCTGCGCGGCAAGCAAAGTAGCCGTGTCGACAATATTAAACTGAATGTGGTGACCACCCAACGTAAAATAACTCCGGATGAGATGACCCAATTTTTTGACGTCTTCCTCTTTTTTCAGCAAACTTGGCAGAAAACGCTGATTCAACAGGGTTCCACCCGATTTGATGTGGTCGAATTTGCTCAGCGACTTGATGACAGCAGAAGGTCCGTGCGTGTCGGCGCCATGCGATGGCGAGGTTCCATCGGAAATGGATTTGCCGGCCATACGTCCGTTTGGTGTGGCACCCATTACTTTTCCGAAATAAACATGACAAGTGGTCGAAAGCATGTTCAGGTGATATTTTCCACCGGGTTTGATGTTTGGTTTGCCGTCGATGGCTGCAACCAGATCGTCGTAAACTTTCACTGCAATCGAATCGGCATAGTCGTCATCGTTTCCGAAGAAAGGCGTGCGGTTCATGATGGTTTGACGCAAAACTTCTTCGCCTTTAAAATCGTTTAGTACCGCTTTTAAAACCCGATCCATGCTGAAGTTCTGGTCTTCGAACACATGTTTTTTGAGGGCAGCCAAACTGTCGGTTACGGTTCCCAATCCGCAACATTGAATGTAACTGGTGTTGTAGCGGGGGCCGCCATCGTAATAATCTTTTCCGCGGCTCACGCAATCTTCGGTGACAATCGAAAGGAATGGTGCCGGTGCATATTTGGCGAACATGCGGTCGATGTAATTGCTCACACGCATTTTCAGATCGACCACATAATGGAGTTGTTTCAGGAATGCATTGTACAATTCGCTGTAACTTTTGAATGTGCGTGGATCGCCGGTTTCGGGACCAACCCGAATTCCGGTTACCGGATTGATGCCGTTATTTAAAGTAACTTCTATGATTTTTGGAACGTTGAGGTAGCCGGTAAGCAAATAAGCTTCTTTCCCGAAAGCGCCTACTTCGATGCAACCGCTGCATCCTCCTTCGCGGGCGTCGGTCAGCGATTTGCCCTGGCGCATCAATTCCTGTACATAGACATCAGGATTGAAAACCGACGGATAACCATGTCCCTGACGGATGACACGGGTTGCAGCGTGTAAAAATTTATCGGGAGTTTTGGCACTGATGTGCACCGAACTTCCGGGTTGAAGAATGTGCAATTCCTCAACCACTTCGAGCATGATGTACGAAACTTCGCTGGTTCCGTCGCTGCCATCGCTTTTGATGCCGCCAATGTTGATGTTGGTGAAATCGTTGTAGGTTCCGCTTTCGCGGGCAGTAATTCCCACTTTAGGTGGCGCCGGATGATTGTTCACCTTAATCCAGAAACAGCAAATCAATTCTTTGGCCTGCTCGCGGGTGAGCGTTCCATCGGCCAAACCTTTGTTGTAAAACGGAGTCAGGTGTTGATCGAAATGTCCGGGATTCATGGCGTCCCAGCCGTTTAGTTCGGTAATGGTGCCGAGGTGAACGAACCAGTACATCTGAATAGCTTCCCACAGGTTTCGTGGCGCATTGGCCGGAACCCAGCGACAAACTTCAGCAATTTTCAGGAGCTCAGCTTTTCGGATTGTGTCGGTTTCGGAAGCTGCCATTTCTTCGGCTAAAGCAGCATGGCGTTCAGCAAAAAGGATGACGGCATCGCATGAAATGTCCATGGCTTTCCATTCTTCCGATTTGTCGGTAGCTTCCGGGTCGTTGAGGTAATCAAGCGAAGCCAGATGTGCGGCTATTTCACGCTTGTAATCCAACATGCCTTTGGTATAGATTTTTCCATCGAGTGCGGTATGACCCGGTGCGCGCTGTTCCATAAATTCAGTGAACATTCCAGCTTCGTAGGCCAGTCGCCATTCCTGCGGAACATGGCTAAAAATGCGTTCGCGCTGGGTTTTTCCTGCCCAGTATGGAATCACTTCATGGGCATAGGTGTCAATATCTTCCTGACTGATGGTGTAGCGCTGCAATTCACGGGTGTTGAGTACGTTCAGGTCATCCACGCTGTGGCAGGTCAGTTCAGGAAAAGTAGGAACACATTTGGGTTTTGGGCCACGTTCGCCCACAATAAGTTCGCCTTCGCCAAGGTAGATTGTTTTCTTCTGGCAATAATCCAGAAAATTGGCAGCCCGTAACACCGGAACAGAAAGCTTTCCGAAGTTTTCCTTATAAAAAGCGGTTTCGCACAGGGCGCGCTCGATGGTTAAAGAAGGCTGGGCATCAACGCTCAGATTCCGGAGTTTCTGAATGCGTTCGTTCATTCCAGGACCGATCGGATTTGTTTTGGGTTCATAGAAATTGCCTTCGCTGGTGGCCGAACGCAAGGGTGTTTCTGTATGTTGGTTGATTTTTTCAAACATGGCGGAGAATTTTAAACACAAAGACACTAAGTCACAAAGGGAAATATAAAGAAGGAGTCAAAAGGGAAAAGTGATTAGACATTAGGAAAGTGCAATGCCAATTTCTAATGACTTTTTCTCTTTCCTTGGGCTTTAATTGTAGAACATCAGGCAATTGAATAATCGCCGGTAGGTTTTGACCAAAGTTGTTATGTAGATTGATGCTTCCATTACGAAATAATCAATGATTTTTACAGCAAACAAAAATAGTAATTAATGGATGTAAAATAAGTTTTGGCCCGGAATTTTATGAATCCATATCTCTGAAGTACATAAACCAAGATTCTTGCATTGACTTTTTCTTTTCTACATTTAACCCCAATTGTGCTGAAGAAATTTAGGCGCTGCGTATCCTTGAAAAATAAATCCATGAATAAACTCATCTCGCAATATTACAGGTGTTTACTGATTGTCCTTCTGGTTTCTGTTGTAAGCGTTAGCCTGGCACAGACTTCCAAACCAATTCCCCATTTGCAGAAGAAAGGCAGTGCAACGCAGTTAATTATCGATGGAAAATCATTTTTAATGCTTGGCGGAGAACTCGGAAACTCCAGTTCATCCAAAACGAGTTATATGGACTCGATTTGGCCAACGCTCGAAAAACTAAATTTGAACACCGTTCTTGCGCCTGTTTATTGGGAATTGATTGAGCCGCAGGAAGGAGAATTTGATTTTTCAGTAGTCCGCGACTTGATTCTTGGTGCCCGCCAACGCAATATTCATTTGGTTTTACTTTGGTTCGGAAGCTGGAAAAACAGCATGTCGTGCTATGCCCCTGAATGGGTGAAAAAAGATTACACCCGTTTCCCACGTGCACGAGACATTAACAACAAATCGGTCGAAATCTTGTCACCCTTTGCGATAACAAACCTCGATGCCGACAAGAAAGCATTTGCTGAATTGATGAAATTCGTCAAAAAAATCGACAGTGAAAACCATACCGTTATTATGATTCAGGTTGAGAACGAGATTGGAATGCTACCCAGCGCCCGTGATTATCATCCAGAAGCGAAGAAAGCTTTTTCGTCAAATGTTCCGGAAGAACTCATGAACTACCTGAAAAATAATAAGAAGAACCTGATGCCTGAATTCCTTTCTCTATGGGAAAAGGCAGGTTTAAAAGAGAGGGGAAACTGGCAGAAAGTATTTGGAAAAGATATTTCGACGGATGAAATTTTTATGGCCTGGTACTTTGCAAAATATGTTGAAGAAATTGCATCTGCCGGGAAAGCTGAATACCCGCTTCCAATGTATCTGAATGCTGCATTGAACCGTCCCGGAAAACTTCCGGGAGAATATCCCAGTGCGGGCCCACTGCCTCACCTGATTGATATTTGGAAAGCAGCTTCGCCTTCAATCGATATTTATTCGCCAGACATCTATTTCGCCGATTTTGCCAAATGGTGCGACTTATACGACCGCGGTGGAAATCCGCTGTTTTTGCCTGAAGTGCGTTACGAACAATCTTCCGGAGTGGGAAGCAACTATGAAACTGCCTGCGGACCAAAAGCATTCTATGCTTTTGGAAACCACGATGCCATGGGATTCAGTCCTTTTTTCATTGAATCGACAACCGGACTCGTCAAAGAACCGATTACAGCCACCTACAAAATCCTGAAACAATTGCCTCCTCTCATTTTGGAGCACCAGGGCACCAAGTCGATGAGGGGTTTTCTCTTCGACAAGGCACATCAAGCCGACACGATTCTTTTGGGTGCTTATCAGTTGGTCGTGAAGCACGATTTCACGCTGGGCTGGTCATCTCAATCAAAAGACGACGTCTGGCCTATTACCGGGGGAATGATTATCTGCACAGGCGAAGGCGAATATTTTGTTGCGGGGGAGGGCATTGTCATTACTTTTCCAGCCGGCAAGGATGGGAAGTCGGTTGGCATTAATAGCATCGACGAAGGTTCTTTTGAAAATGGGGTTTGGAACCCGGCTCGCAGGCTAAACGGAGACCAAAGTCATCAGGGTCGCCATTTGAGAATTCCGAAAGATGAACCCGGAATCCAGTTTTTGAAGCTTTATAAATACGAATGATCGGAACATTTTCGATGAAATAAACCAAATCCAAAACCAACTATTCTGAAATGAAACGATTAATAAAAATATGTCTGGGACTCATTCTCCTGACTTTAGTTTTTCCTGATCAACTTGTATTCGCCCAGGTTCGGCTGCCCAGACTTGTGAGCGACGGAATGATCCTTCAGCGCGACTCTCCGGTAAAAATCTGGGGTTGGGCAGGTTCAGGTGAAAAGATCCGGTTAAAGTTTGACAATCTGGATTTCAATACAAGCACTTTAACTGATGGCAAATGGCAGATTACCCTTCCGGCACAAAAAGCAGGCGGCCCTCATACCATTGAGATTACTGCCAGTAATCAGGTGAATGTAAAAGATGTGCTTTTTGGTGATGTTTGGCTTTGCTCCGGGCAGTCGAACATGGAATACCCGATGAACCGGCTTATCGACAAGTATTCCAGCGTTATTGCCAACTGTGAAAATAGTGCTATCCGGCAGTTTAAAGTTCCTCTGAAATACGATTTTAATTCGCCTCAGGAAGATTATTCTTCCGGAAAATGGGTTGAGGTAAATCCGAAGACCATTTTGGAATTTTCGGCAGTAGCCTATTTTTTTGCCCGCGACCTGAATCAAAAATACAATGTTCCCATCGGAATAATCAATGCCACTGTGGGTGGAAGTCCTGCAGAAGCATGGATGAGCAGCGACGCATTAAAAGAATTTCCCCAATATTTGGTTGAAGCCGAAAAATTTAAAGATCAGTCGTACATCGATCAAATCCAGGCAAAGGAACGCAAAGCCAGCAGCGATTGGTACACCAGATTGAATCAAACAGACAAAGGATTGCAATCGAAGCCAAACTGGAAAGATCCTTCTTTCGATGCTTCATCGTGGCCAACGATGCCCGTTCCGGCATTCTGGGCTGATTATGGTTTAGGCGAAGTAAACGGAGTGGTTTGGTTCCGCAAAGAAATTGAGATTCCGGCAAGTAGGATTGGAAAAGCTGCCCGTCTGTTCATGGGCCGCATGGTTGATGCCGACTCGGTGTTTATCAACGGGAAATTCATCTGCACCACCGCATACCAATACCCACAGCGCAAATATTTGGTTCCGGAAGGAGTGCTTCAAACTGGAATAAATACGGTTGTTATCCGATTGATCAGCAATTCAGGACGTGGAGGTTTCATCAGAGATAAACCTTACAAGCTTTTTGCCGGAATCGATACGATTAATCTTGCCGGCAACTGGCAATATCAGTTGGGATGCACCATGAATCCTACCCCGGGACAGACTTTTATACAATGGAAACCAACCGGATTATACAATGGAATGATTGCCCCGGCAAATAACTATGCTATAAAAGGCGCAGCCTGGTATCAGGGAGAGTCGAATACTGAAAGGTTTCAGGAATACCAAGAAATGCTGACGAATCTGATCACTGACTGGCGTCTGAAACACGCCCAGGGAAATTTTCCTTTTCTCATTGCGCAGCTACCAAATTTTATGGAGGCAAAAGATCAGCCATCGGAAAGTAGTTGGGCTTCAATGCGGAATGCTCAGCTAAAAACCCTTTCGGTCGAAAATACGGCAATTACGGTCAATATAGATCTGGGTGAATGGAACGATATTCATCCGGTTAACAAGGAAGCCGTCGGAAAACGGCTTGCCCTTTCTGCCGAAGAATTAGCATACAAAGATAAAGAAGTAGTTGCTTCTGGGCCCAGGTTTCGGTCGATGAGAATAAAAGGAAAAAAAATTGAGCTGACTTTTTCGGATTGCGGAAGTGGTTTAGTTTCAAAGAATGGGAAAGAACTTAAACGATTTGAAATTTCAGGTGCCAACGGCAAGTTTGTTTGGGCCAAGGCGAAAATTGAAGGCAAAAAGGTAATTGTCTGGAGCAATGCAATTGGTTATCCATTAAATGTCAGATATGCCTGGGCTGATAATCCGGAAGGAGCAAATCTTTATAATGCAGAAGGATTACCTGCATCACCTTTTGCTACCGATAAATGATCAAGGAAGTTTTGATGAAAATAGATACCAATCCAAAGATAATAAGTGCCTGTTTAAATTTTATTTCTCAATCCCGTTAGGGATTTTATATGGGTAGAAAAATTATTGGAATGCGAGGTTTCGTCCCAGCCGGGCAATGTCATTAAGTTAAGCATTTTGAATATGAATGTTTTTACCGCAAAGTTCGCTGAGAAGGCGCAGAGAGCCGCAGAGTTCTTATTCGGCGAGCTACTCTGCGAAACTCTGCGCAAAACCTTTGCGGCTCTCTGCGGTTATTTTTGTGACATTTTCTGTTAACTTAATGACATTGCCCGGCTGGGACGAAATATTAAAGAATATCTTCAACTTTTACCCATATTTAGTGCCTACGGTACCCTTTTCAAAAATTGTATTACTTTGAATTGTCAAAAAATATAAAATATAAACATAGGGACTAAATCAAACTATTATGCTTAAAAATACAATTTTCATGTTGCTCTCGGTTTTGATTGTTTCTTATTCAGTGGAAGCTCAGATGGTTTCGCCGTATCAGGTAGGTACCTGGTCCGGATTCCGAACCTGTGCCATCAGCTACACTTTCGACGATGGATGTGCCAACCAATTTACCAAAGCAATTCCTCTTTTTGATGAAGCCGGATTCAAACTAACCTTGTTTACAGTTACCGGATGGACCACCAACTGGGCGAATCTGCAAAATGCTGCAGCCAAAGGGCACGAGGTTGCCAACCACACGGCAACCCATCCCAATTTAAGTACATTGACTGTTGACAAACAAAAGGTAGAACTGGAAACCTCAAACAGTTTGATAAACTCGAAAGTTAGCTTTCAAAAAAGCCTCACCATGGCCACTCCGTATTGTGCTGAGGGAAACGATCCGCTGGCAGCGCAGTATTTTCTTGCCGTCAGGGGATGTCAGGGCTTTATTGAGCCCAAAACACCGGGAAGTTTCATGAATGTGAGTTCGGTGATCTGCGGAAATCTGGGATCAGTATTTAAAGTGAAAGAATTTAAAAGTAAAGCCGATCAGGCAGCAACCTCGAAAGGATGGCTCGTTTACCTGATTCATGGAATAGACAATGATGGTGGCTATTCGCCTTTGGCTTCTGATACTTTAAAATCCAGTTTGAAATACCTGAAAGAAAACGATGGTAAATTTTGGGTGAATACCTTTGGAAATGTTGCCCGATATATAAAGGAACGAAATTGTGTTTCGGTTACTGAAACGTTAGCCACCGAAACCGACATCAGTCTTGCTCTGACCGACACGTTGCACAATAACGAATGGTATAACTATCCGCTTACCATTCGCCGTTCGCTTCCCTCCGGATGGATCTCGGCTTCGGTAACACAGAACGGAAAGCTTGTAAATTCTTCAGTATTGGAAGTAAATTCAGTCAAATACCTTCAATTCGATGCTGTTCCTGACGGAGGAAGTATTGTGATTAGCAAAGCGGCGGCTACAGGACAAAATGAGTTGAAGGGTTCATCGGAACAAACCAAATTTAAAGTTTGGACCGACCGGAAAACGATATTTTTCACTGTTCCTTCCACTTGCCTGCCAAACCCGACCGTTTCGCTTTTTAGCTCAAACGGAATGCTCGTCGATTCTTTCAATGATTGTCAGATTGATGGTGAAATCGGAAAAGTTTCAATGGTAAGGTTACCCAAATCCGGTGCATTTGTGGTTCGTCTGAACGATAAACGATCGTCCTGGTCAAGTCAGATTATTTTGCTGTAACTGAATATGGATGTCAGGAATAACTATTCCTCATTGCACTTTCTCAATTACATTTTTATGAAGCCGGAATAGGATTTTTCTGTACCGTTTTCAATCCACACAATATAATAGCCTTCCTTTAAATTTGAGATGTCAACTGTTTGAACCGATCCGGTTTCGAAATCAGTCGATTGTTGCTTGACTACTGATCCCTGAAGATTGATGAATTTCACCTGATAAGTTCCATGCAGCCCTTCAGTACTCAGATTAAGTTGATCTTTGGCTGGATTGGGGAATATGGTAATTCCTTTTGAAATTTCCATACCGCTCAAACCAGTAATGAATGATGCCTTGAACCAGTTGAAATTAAATTGCGCCTGTTTGACGTAAATTCGCAAAGTATGTGGTCCGGCAGTAAGTTTTCCTGTTGCAAATACCGATTTCCATACTTGCCAGCCACCTGTATTTGGAACGGTTACGGTATGAATGGTCACAGGCTGGGATGGATTATCCATTAACCTCAATTCAATACTTCCACCCATGGTTGATGCAAACCTGTATTCGAATGAAAAATTACCATCTGCAGCAACAAATACTAAATAATCCATGTAATCACCCGCATCAGTATAGCCCATATCCTGACCGGCACCGGTATCTGTGCAAGCTTCGGCCGATAAACCGAAATTGACCAGGTAATTTTCAGCTTCTATTTTTGCCGGAAGGGTTGTCCGGAATAGCGTGTTGTTGGTTACTGCAAAATCAGCATTTGCAGGCAAGATGGCACCGTCATCAGTTTTTAAGGTTGTTCCTGAATAAGAAACTTTAATAACGTTTCCGTAAACAACCATTTGTGGAATATTCAGGATAATGCCATTTGGTGACTTTGGATTAAAAGAAACAGCGGATACGGGTATTGTATTCGTTCCGATTTTCACAGTAAAATCATTCAGGTTCAATGGAACAGTCCGATCAATCGGTTTATTAAAATATACTATTAAAGAATTTCCATCTACAGAAGTCTCAATGTTCGCAATCTGAGCAGCGACCGATTCAATCGGTTGAGGATCTTTTAACTCCATAAAGTTCACATTGTAACTTGCCACGTCAAAAACAAGTTTCACTTTTTGTATTCCTTCGTAAAGAATGACATTTGGAATCGCAATACTTTTCCATGCTTGCCAACCGCCTGTGCCACTAACCTTTATTGGACCTGAAATGCTAACACCATCTTTTTCCAGATGAAAGGTTCCACCAGATCCACCCGAAGCATAGCGGGCAGTCAAGGTATAGGCTCCGGATTGCTTTACGTCAATGGTGTACTGAGTCCACTCCTTATTATCGATCCAACCCACATCAAAACCATTGCTTCGTGCATCGGTGTCAGTACAAACTTCGATATCAACCCCATCATTCCGGTAGTTCCAGCCATTGTTGCCGGTTCCGTTATTGTTCGAACCGTCTTTCATTACCCACAAATCAGAATAGGCAATTCCCGATTTTCCCAGATCATAGTCGACGGCAGAGATGATACCTGGAATTTCATGAATTTTAAAAGGCAAGGTCACATCAGTTTTCTGTTGCCTGAACATGGCATCGATGTAGTCGGGATGAAACGAGCAATTCTTTACCTGAAGGTTTTCGGCCATAGCAAGCAAAGTGTTCGTTGCAAAAGTAACATCAGGCTTAGTTCCACCGTTGGTCCAGTAATTCAGGAGTTTTTGATAATCGGCTGTCTTTTTTACAGTTAACGGACAAACTATAGAATTGATTTTTTTCAAAGGCCACCATGACCAGCCGATATGATTCACTTCAAGCATTTTAATGGTTTCGTAAAACCACTGGTTGTTGTTTTCGCCGGACTCGCCCATCCATAACGGAATATTCTGAGTATTCCGCATATCAAGAAGGTATTGAATCGTACCCACATCAGTGGTATTCCAGTATTTGTGAAAGCTGTAAGCCATGTTGGTGTCCCAGGCAGGAGTTAATCCTGTAAAATCGTTGGCAAACCAGTTTCCTTCAAAAAAAAGAAGGTGGTTTTTATCCACTGCCCGAATGGCTTTGGTAACGTCGGTGTAAAGCGTTTTCAGTAAATTGGTTCCGGTAAATGTCCAGTTGGTTTCATTCAGAAGATCATATCCTCCGATGGTCGGCTCATTGGCATACCTTTCGGCAAGTTTCGCCCAAAGTGCAACAGTTTTTCTTCGGTTTTCGGCACTTTCCCAAAGCGATGGTTTGGTGGCGTCATAATCCGAAATGGCGGCATCTTTCCCCTGTCCACCGGGAGCAGCGTGTAAATCCAGTATCAGGTAAATATGATCTTTTTTGCACCAGTCGATCAAGCTATCAATCATGGTAAAGCCTTTGGGCAGCCAGGTGTCGGTTCCGGCAAGCGGTTCCTGCTCAATTGGCAGTGTAAATAAATTGTAATGCATAGGTAAACGAATTGCGTTAAATCCCCAGGCTGCCAGAGAATCAATATCCACTTTGGTACAATGATTAAGAAGCCATGCATCGTAAAATTTGTTGGTATTATCTTTCCCGATCAGTCCTTCGATTTTTGCACGTATCTCATGCTGTGGTCCGGCAAAGGCGCTGGTTTCAAGCATATAACCTTCCTGTATCATCCATCCTCCAAGCCCCATCGACTTCAGGATGATTTCAGAATTCTGACCATCGTAGATGTATTTCCCTTGACGGTGAAGGTATTGGGCGGATCCCAGATGCGAAAGGCAAATAAAAAGCACAGTTATTTTGAATGAAAGTTTCATTTTATGCAGATGATTCATCGGGATTATTTATAGAACATTTAAGTGGAAAAATCAAAAAATAAAGTGCCGCAAACTTACTTAATAATTTTAATCTACTCTTTGTTCAGGCCATTTTGTATAGGGCAAACGCATCTAAAATACAAGAATAGATGCGTTTGCCTTGCCATTTTGTAGTTGCACCCAAAGAATTACAGGATTGAATCTGTGCTTCAAAAAACAAAATTGGGGTTGAAGTTAAAATAGGGCAGGGTATAGAAACGATCCGATGAACCATGCTTAAACAATTAGTAAATTTTGATGTTGTTTTAAAAATACCCCGAAACAGTAATTTTACCTCAATGTTTTGGATAGTGCTTATTTTTAATTCGTTATTAAATTACCAGACGAACAGAAGGATTATCTTTCCTGAATGTGTTTTATAACAGCTTTACATATTTGGAAACAGAGTCCACGAATCATAGATTTGTTTTTCATACCAGAACAGAACGGTTCACCTGAATCCAGAATAAAAGATTTCAGAATATCGATCTATTATTTATGTTAGAAAATTTCCGAATACATTTTTACTGATCCAAATTTGATATTGTATTATTTACAAATAACTAATAAAATATTTACAAATAAATAACATTAATTAACTTTTAATTCTATTTTTGACGCTCTGAAACCTATTTAGAAATTTAAATTTAACCTAACATGAATAGAAGAAACCAGCTTCTGACAATAGCAATAGTTACAATCGTATTATTGTTAGGGGTTTTCGGCTGTTCCAAGCAGCAGGAACGATATGCAGATCCGCCATGGCTTGGTGGAACGAGTATTGAAACCCTTCAAAAAAGAGGAAATTACACCATTTTCCTCAAGTTAATGGAAATGGCCAATTACAAAGAGCCGATTTCCAAACAGCTTTTCACGCTGTTTGTACCGACTGATGAATCCTTTAAAACTTATTTTGCTCAACAAGGAATTGCATCAGTTGACGCTTTGACCAAGGAACAGGCAGTACAGCTTTTCACACTCCATGTTTTGCGGAATCCACGTTCAAGATATCAGCTCATTTATGAATATGTATGGGCAGAAGAACAAGGACCGCAAGGCGAGTATGCTGCTTTGTTTTTCAGAAAGCCAACACCGAGTACTTCTATTCCTTATAAGGAAGTAGGACGGTATGCTCCCAACGCCGGTAAAAACTTCATTATGCGTACGGGAGAAAAATTAGTGCCGCTTTTTAGTTTGGACTATTTTGAAGACTTTTTTGGGGCATTGGATGGATCTGATTATACCTTTATGTATCCGGATAGTAAATGGGGCGATAATATGAACTGGCATAATGCCATGGTTATGGACGATCCGTTACGGGTTGTTCCAGCCAATGAAACTCCGGCAGAACGGCGTAATGCAGCGGCAGTGCGCACAGCCAATGGGTTCATTTATTTAATCGATAGGGTGGTAGCTCCAATGCAGAGCCTTGAGGAATACCTTATTGCTCACCAGGACAAATTCGGTTTGTACTATGACATTCTGCAGCGGTTTGCAACCTATGGATCGGCAACGACTGACCCGAAGACCAAAGAGGTACGCTACTTAAAATCATATAATTCTGTTTCGAATATTGCTGAAGAACAAGGTGCCTTTACCGGAAATGAAGTTCGGATGAAGGATATGTACACCGCATTTATCCCTTCAGACGACGTACTTAAGGCTTATCTGGATAGAACAGTATATAAAACTTATTCTTCACTGGACAGTGTTCCTGAAGTTACATTGTACTATATTCTTCAGACTCAGCTTGGCCGGTCACTTGGTTTGATTTCCAAGATTTCGAAAAGTTATTTCAACTCGTTCGGCGATCCTATGGTTATCAACAAAAGTGACATCAAATCGGCCCACATGTGTAGCAATGGAGTTTTATATGAAATGAACAAGGTTCTTGAGCCCAATGTATTTCGTTGTGTTCCGGGTAATCTCTTCTTCAACAGTCATTATTCAACTTTTCTTTATGCTTTGAATCAAGCTGGTGTGGTTGCAAGTCTTTCAAATCCAACTCAGAACGTAACCCTTTTCGCGCCAACGAATGAACAGCTCGAAAAAAACGGCATCAGGTATAATTCGACCATTGCAAGTCCTACCATCGAATTCAGAGGTAGTGATAACCAATGGAAACCGATGAAGACGACTGATTTAATCATGTTTGTCGAAGATCATATCTACAGTGATCCAAATAATACCATAATTTCTGACCTGAGTGGTGAAGGATATCTGGAGATGAGCTCCGGAAATTTTATTCATTATAAAAACAGTGAAATTGTAGGTCCTGAAAATCAGTATAAGAAAGATAAGGCTGTTGTTTCCGTGAAAGAGGTCAATGATATCAATGGAGTTTTATACTATGTAAACAATCCGATCAAATCACGGTTTGTGTTGGGAAAATTTCTTACCAAGGATCCTGACGTTCTGAAGTTCAAAAATCTGCTGGTTAAGACCAAATTACTTGATGAGCGTTATATCGACCAAACGACCAAGGATACGATCCCGAATTTAAAATTCCTCACGGAGGCTACTGCCTGGACTGGATTTATTCCTACCAATGCTGCCATGGAGGCTGCTACTGCAGCAGGATTGGTACCTACCGAAACTGAAGCATTGAAAAAATTCCTGCAATATCATTTTATCCGGAAGAGCGCCATTTTTGATGATGGAAACCTGTCAGGAGTATTCCCAAGTGAGCGAATTGAATCGACAAGTGTTGCTGACGGAACCGTTTATTCAACCCTTAGAGTTACCAATGTTTGGAATAACCTTACTGTCCAGGATCATTCGGGTAAAACAGTAACGGTAGACCATTCTCTGGCAGATATCCTGACACAGAAAGGTGTTGTACACAAAATAACCACAGTTTTGAAATATTAGTGATTATAATATTTAACCAGATCCAATATGAAAAAAATCATTCAATTTTCAGGATTACTAATAATAGTCTTATTATCAGGATTCTGTAATTTGTACGGACAAAAGCCTGCAATTATTAAAGGACATGTCACGGATTCGCTGACCAGGGAATCTATGCTATATGTTAATGTTGTTGAAATTGATAAGAACGGTAGGTTTGTTTCAGGTACTGTAACAGATTTAAATGGGAACTATGTTTTTAAAGTATCCAATGATAAGAATCCACTTCAGGTTTCGTTTATCGGTTATAAAAAGAAAACGATAAGTATTAACGGTCGCACCCAGATCAATATCGAACTCGAATCAGAATCCAGAGCACTGGGTGAAGTCAGGGTTGAAGTAGCCAAAGTGGGTAACGACGGATTTACCAAGGTCCGTGACCGGGCCACTTCGGTAGCGCGTATCGATTTCAAGGAAATGAAATCGTTAATGACCACTTCGGTTGAAGATATGCTTCAGGGTCGTTTAGGGAATGTGGATATTTCGTCCATCTCGGGTGACCCGGGTGCCGGTTTGAATATCCGTATCCGTGGTACTGCCACGCTGAATGCACGTAATAATCCGTTGATCGTTATCAATGGTATTCCGTACGATGCACAAATCGATCCGGAATTTGACTTCGGAAGTGCTGACGTTGAAAAATTCGGTAACCTCATTGATGTTTCGCCTGAAGATATCGAAACCATTGAAGTACTGAAAGATGCTGCATCAACTGCCGCATGGGGATCCCGCGCTTCAAACGGTGTGCTGATGATCAAAACCAAACGTGGTATGAAATCAAAACCGGTTTTTGAATACACGTTTAAAAATACGACCGGTTGGGAGCCAGCTCCAATTCCAATGCTCAATGGTGCAGGATATTCCCAGTTAATCACTGAGGAACATTACAATGTGGATCGTAATGAATTCATAACCAATTATCTGACCGATCCGTTGGTGCATTCAATTGCTTTTGACCCGGAATGGGATCAGTATTATAACTACGCACAAAATACCGACTGGGTAAAACAAATTACACAAGTTGCCCATACCAAACAGCATGACTTTTCAGTACGGGGAGGTGGTGATAAAACGAAATACAACATGTCGGTTGGATTCTTCGATGAAGGTGGTACAACCATTGGAAACGAATTGAAGAAACTGAACCTTCGCAGCTCCCTGGATTATGACCTTTCTTCCAAACTGCAGTTCAAAACCGACGTCATGTTTACCCGTTACGATCAGGATAATACGTATGATGCTGAAGATGTCAATTTTACAAATAAACTGTTACGTTCTATTGCGTATCGTAAAATGCCAAATATGTCGGTTAATTACAGGGATACCTTGAATGTTCCTTCCGACTCGTACTTTACACCGTTGAATACACTTCAGGGTACTGCTGCCGATGTTTATAATCCGGTAGCATTTGCCAAGCTTGGGAAAAACCATCAATTGAAAGATAACGCCCGTGCCTTGTTTACCCTAAGGTACTCCATCATGCCGAATTTAATCTGGAACTCTACGGTAACCATGGATATCTTCGATAACAAGCGCGAAAAGTTCCTTCCATATAAAGCCATCGGTTACGATTACACCAGTGACTATACCAACCGGGCTTCGAATGAGTTCTCCAAGAAAAGTTCGCTTTACACGATCAACCAGTTGATCTTTAATCCAAAAACCGGTCCGGATCACGATTTGGCATTTATGGGCCAGTTTGATACGGAAGAAACAATTGAGCGTTGGATGAAAATTGAAACAAGCCAGTCGGCTTCGCCTTTTATTCAGCAGCCAATCGACGACAAACACCTGAACTGGTTTGGTGCCAATTATACCAAGTATCGTTCTTTGGGTTTGTATGTCAATGCAAATTATAAATACAAGGATAAGTATATTGTTATGCTCGGAGCTAAATACGAAGGAAATTCGAAGTTTAGTGCTGAATCACGCTGGGGTTTATTCCCAACGGTATCGGGAGCATGGCGTATCAACAAGGAAAATTTCCTGAAAGATGCCAAGTTTATCAATGACCTGAAGTTGAGGGTAAGTTGGGGTCAGAGCGGTAACTCGCCTGATGGTAATTATTTATACTGGAACACCTATGCTGCCGGTTCAAGCCTGGCTTACATGGATATGACCGGAGTTGCACCTACAGGCCTTGAATTGACCAGCCTGAAATGGGAAACCATTGATCAGATCAATCCGGGTATTTCCTTCTTTGGTTTGGACAACCGTCTGAATATTGAAATCGACTATTACAAGAAAAAAACGCTGAACCTGTATCTGAAAGACTCAGGAATTCCAAGTTCAACCGGATTCGGATCACTTAACCGTAACGACGGGGAGCTTGAAAACCGGGGATGGGAATATATGATGGATTATACTATTATCAAGAAAAAAGACTGGTCTTTAAACTTTAATCTGAACCTTTCGAGCAATCAGAACATGGTAATCAGTCTTCCTGAAAACTACTCATTGCAATATGGAGACATGCTTGTAAATGGGAACTATAAAATCAGCATTACTCCCGGAGAAGCCATGGGTGGATTCTTTGGATACCGTTACCTCGGTGTTTATAAAAACAGCTATGATCCAAACAAAACGGATGCTGAAAATTTGTCTTCACCGGTTGTTAAGGACGATAAAGGCAATATTATTAAAAGTTTGACCGGGGTTCCACTCAAAATGGTTATGGGTGGCACAAGCGGATACGTGTTTCAGGCCGGTGATTCAAAATATGAAGACGTCAACCATGATGGTAAAATTGATGAACTTGATTTGGTTTACTTAGGCGATTTGAACCCTAAATTCATGGGTGGTTCAGGTTTCCGTGTTCAATACAAAGGGTTTATCCTGAATTCATTCCTTTACTTCAAAGTCGGTCAGAAAATCATCAATCAGACCCGTATGGATACTGAAAAAATGTACAATTACGACAACCAAAGTCAGGCAACAAACTGGCGCTGGAGAAGAGAAGGCGATGATACTGATATGCCAAGGGCACTCTACAATAAGGGTTACAACTGGCTCGGTTCCGATCGTTTCGTTGAAGACGGTTCGTATCTGAGACTTAAATCCTTATCGCTTAGTTACCTTTTCAATCCGAAAGTTTGTAAAACGCTGCGTGTAAAAGATCTGAAAGTTTATGCAACAGCTTACAACCTTTATACATGGACCAAATATTCAGGACAGGATCCTGACGTTTCTCCACCTAACCGGCCCGATGTTTTGCCAAAAGACTTTAGCCGGACTCCGCCAAGTGAAAAGGTTATGATAGGTGTAAATGTTACATTCTAATTTTAAAAAATAAATTCCATGAGAAAATACAACATATACAACCCGGTAATTTATACCATTCTGCTGTTGGCGTTCACTTTGTCGTCGTGCAGCAATTGGTTGACCATTGCACCCGAGAATAACCTGATCAAAAGCAAATTCTGGACTAAAACAGAGGATGTGAACAGCGCTCTTGCGGCTACCTATGATGCCTTTCGCAGTGCAGGACTCGAATCCTTTATTTGGGGCGAATTACGAGCCGACATGGCTACTTTTGGTGGTGGCTCTTTTTCAGATTATGCACGTATTGCTGGTAGCGACATTAGTTCTACCAACAGTAAAATCAGCTGGGACAATTATTATAAGTCAATCAACCTGGCCAATACGCTGATGTACTACGACAAGCAAGTATTGTTAAAGGATAAGACTTTTACTCCAAAAATGAAAGATGCTGTGGATGCGGAAGCTCTTTTTATCCGCTCATTAAGCTACTTTTATCTGGTTCGTCTTTGGAAGGATGTTCCATTGGTCATTGAACCTTCGCTTTCTGATACGTCCAATCTGTACATGAAGAAAAGTCCTGAAAATGTGGTGATCGATCAGGTGATCAAAGATCTTTTAAATGCGAAAGATTTGGCTACTACCACTCAATACCGCGGCGATGTGAATCATCCTGGATATTTTAACGGGCGGGCCAATAAGTATTCTATTATGGCGCTTCTGGCCGATGTTTATTTGTGGGATCAGCAATACCAGAAAAGTATTGATTATTGCGACTCGATTACAAACACGGGTTTGTTTAGTCTTGAATCTTCTTCCACCTGGTTTAATCTGTACAATCCCGGAAATTCACCGGTTGAAGCCATATTTGAACTACAGTATAACGATGATCTGGAGAATCAGGAAAATCCGATTTACTACGAACTGATTCCTACCAGTGGAACCGCAAACCTGAAACTGAGTAAAAATGTGGCCATTATATTTAATAAAGAAGATTTGCGCCTGTGCGATGCCAATACGCCAATCTGGAAATATAAAGGACTGGATATTAGCAGTACGGTGGGAAGAAACGGTAACCAGCGTTCTGGCCATTTCATTTATTACCGGTATGCCGATATCATTTTAATGAAAGCTGAAGCCGAAACCGAACTCAACAACTTTGGTGAAGCAAACTCTCTGGTACGTGAAACACTTGACCGCGCAGGGATGTCGTTTGAAGACGTTGCCAGTAAGGAAAATATGCGGAAGGCAGTTCTGGATGAACGTGCCCGTGAATTCGTGATAGAAGGAAAGCGTTGGTTCGATCTTTTGCGCGCCGCTAAAAGAAACCATTTTGAAAACAAGCAGCTCATTATCGATATGATTCTTTCCGGAGCCGACATCAAACAACAGGCTGTTCTGCGTACCAAGGTTTATGACACGCTGAGCTATTACCTGCCGATTCCTGAACATGATATCATTTACAACCAGAATCTGGTGCAGAATTCATTTTATAACCGTTAATAATTGACCTATGAAAAATATTCTAATCCATAAATTTTCAGGCTGGAGCAAAATACTTTTGCTTTTCCTGCTGGTGTATAGCTGCACTCAGGATCCTACACTGTGGAAAGTTACTTCGCAGCAGCAGGTTATCGCTGATTTTGTCGCTGCCAATCCGGCGAAATATTCCGAATTTAATAAGTTACTGGTTAGTGTAAACCTGGTTGACTTATTAAAAATCCGTGGACCATATACGCTTTTCCTTCCTACGAACGAGGCTATGTCAGCTTATTACAAGTTGAAAGGCATCAGTTCGTACACTGATCTTACTCTTCAACAACAGAAGGAGCTGGCCTATAATCATCTGATTGTAAACAGTGAAATTCATTCCGGCGATATCGGTCTGGGCGCTCTTCGTGACACCAATGCCATAGGCGACTTTATGGCTACCGAATTTTCCGGTTCAGATATCATTATCAACAAGCATTCGAAGATAACCGACCGGGATATCATTTGTGCCAATGGATATGTGCATCAGATCGATCAGGTCATTGAACCTTTAAAAGTCAATATCTATGATATGATTGCCAATAACCCTTCCTATTCATTATTTGCACAGGGGTTGAAGCGTACCAAAATCAGTGATACACTTTCGACAGTCAGTTTCCTTTTTGGGAGAAAGAATGCACGTACCCGATTTACGGTTTTGGCTGTACCGGATACCATTTTTAACCGGTATGGAATTCATACCATCGATGATTTGATCGCGCATTATACAGACAGGCCCGATAGCATTACTTTTTTGAAGAATGGTTTTTACCGCTACATGGAATATCATTGTATGGCAAATACCTATTTTCTGTCAGGTCTGAATACCAAGTTGTATCCGATATTATCTTTCGATAACAATATTTCGATGACGGTCGATACCGATTACAAACTGAACATGAATAAACTCACCAAAAAATACACCGGGTTTAATATCATAGCTTCAAATATTCCGGCCAAGAACGGGGCACTTCACTCGGTGAATGACCTTCTTCCGGTAACTGAACCCGATCCTGTTACTTTTGTATTTGATACAACCGATTATTTCGATCTGAAACAGGGCGATTATTACGGTAAATATTACATGAAATGGAGCGATGGGAAGAATACGTTTGCCAAAATTAAATGGGAAGGTGACTACCTGCAGTATTACTATAAAAATCACGATGCACCAACTGAGGTAAATTCAGACTGTTTGGAGATGTTCGGATTCTTTTGGTGTGAGATTACCACGCCAAAAATCATGAAGGGCAGTTATAAACTCTCTGGCTATCTATGGGGAAAACCCAGTTTTGAAGTCTATGTGGATGGTGTAAAAAGTGCATTTGTAAAATCCACTGATGCAGACGTTGCTCCCTGGGGAGAATTTATATGGCCAAAAACTCAGGAACACAAAATAAAAATCGTTTCCATGACATGGGGAACAATGTTCTGGGATACCGTCATATTTACACCTATTAATTAATTCGAATATCTGTCAAATAACCTAATATCGCTTTGAAATGACAAAAAAATATCACTTTGAAATGACAAATAGATTCTCATATTCGACCTGTTTTGCTGCACTGATCTTGTTTCTTGCCTTTATCACTGTTCAGCCTGTTTTGGCTCAGAATACCGGTGTTGAAATCAAAGGTGTTGTGATAGAATCTGGGTCTGGTCTGCCACTGAAACAGGTTTCTATCTCGGTTGCAGCAACAGGGGTAACATCTGAGACTGATGAACAGGGAGCGTTTAAGATTACTGCTCCGAATAAGCAATCCGAATTAATTATTGACCTTCCGGGATATATTAAACGCAATATCTTCCTGAGCGGGCGCGACCTTGTGAAAATTTCACTGGTATCAACACGATACAAGTCGTTCGATAATTCGTACAACACACCACTGGGTGTCGGAGTCTTGAAAGATGCAAGTTTATCTTTGAATTCACTTACAGCAGCTGAACTGAAGGAGACCAGGGTATCTTCAATCGATCAGGCACTTCAGGGTAGGGTTCCCGGATTAATGGTTATCAACCAGTCTGGATTACCCGGAAGTAAAACTTTCATGAATATCCGTGGTTTTTCTTCCATGTATGGTTCAAATGAGCCTTTACTTTTTATCGACGGAATGATCCATGAAACTTCGTATGCCACCCACAGCCTGATGGAGGGATTTTCTTTAAATCCACTGGATGTGGTCGATATTGAAGATATCTCTGATATTTCAATTAATAAGGATGGGGCTGCGTACATCGGTGCAGCCGGATCTAACGGAGTTATCAATGTAAATACGGAACAGAAGGGTGAAACAAGTACGATTATTAAGTTCTCGGCCTACGCCGGAGTTACGTTCGCACCACAAAAGCTCGACCTGCTCAATTCGTCTCAATTTAAAAATTACTTTGGTCAGGTTTTAACTGAAGAGGGTAAAAGTCAATCAGATATTGACGCTGCCTACCCCTGGCTGAATGGAAATTCGTCGTCCGACAATTATTACAAATACAACAACAATACCGATTGGCAGGCATCCACATTTAAACCTGCTACCGTTCAGAAGTACCATTTCTTCCTTAAGGGAGGGGATGATATCGCTACGTATAACATTTCAACCGGATATCTTAATCAGAAAGGTTTGATGGACCAGTCGGGATACAATCGTTTTAACCTGCGTATCAACGGTATTATTAATATCACCGATAAGTTTTCGATTACACCCAACGTCAAGCTTTCATTAGCTGATTCCTATACACCAAATATGGGCTTTAGCACCTGGAAAAATCCAGTGACTTCATCGGTTTTGATGCCTCCGATTATGGCAGCATATGCCCGTGACAAAGTCACCGGAACACAGTTGAATTATTTGGATGATGTAGGTAATGTTTTTGATGTAAGTAATCCTGCCGCCATTGTAAACAATTCGAAAGGTTCGAATCGTAACTATACTATTTTGAGCTCAATGAAGGCTCAGTATAAGTTCAGTGAGCGATTAATTCTTTCAGAACTTCTTGGTTTTGATTTTAATAATTCGCGCGAAAACATCTTCCTGCCAGATCTTGGAATGGTTAAAGTGGATTCTGCTTACAATAGTCCTGGCGATTTGGTTACAGAATACCGCTCATCACAGAGCCATACCACTTTAGCATATAATGTTCATTCCGCTGGCCATTCACTTGAACTTCAGGGCGGAATGCGGTATATGAAAAACTCCTACAAGTATAACAAAGCCATTGATGTAAATACTGCATCCGACGATTTCAAAAATCTTGGAGATGGAAACCCTGCCTATAGTTACCTGTTCTCTTCTACAGGCCAAAACAGGGGTTTAGTTTGGATGTCTTATTTTGGTGGTGCCAATTATAGTTTCAGGAATAAATATTTCATCAATGCCTTTGCATCATACGATGGAAATTCGGAAGTTAATTCGGCCAACCGGTATAATTTTTATCCATCTGTTTCTGCCGCATGGAGACTATCTTCTGAAGGTTTCCTTGCAGGTTCTACATGGCTCGACGATTTGAAACTTAGGGCTTCGTGGTCTCAGACCGGAAATATGTACAGTAATGTTTATGATTTTTCAAAATTGTACTATACTTCCCAAAGGATGAATGGCGGCGGGGTACTTACCAGGATGTCCATTCCGAATGACAAGCTTCAATTGGAAAAGAAATCTACGACAAATGTCGGCATGGATATCACCTTGTTTAAACAGGCAGCCAACCTGCATGTGGATTATTTCCAATCTGCTGTCGACAACATGATCATGCATCAGGAACTTCCTTCCACTTACGGCTATACGAACTACTACGATAATGGTGGAAAACTGGGATCCAAAGGTTTTGAAGTTTCTGCTGATACCCGTGTAAATATTAAATCGGTTGTCTGGACACTTGGAGCTTCTGTAAGCAAACAGTTGACTACAGTCAATAGCCTCACTTTCCTGAATCCGGATAAAACGAATATCATCACCAGTATTGATGGTGCTCAGTTTATTACTTCCGTTGGAAATGCGATGAATGCCTATTACGGATATAAAACCAATGGCATTATTTCAGCTGCTGAAGCCGGACAGATAACCGGACCAAAAGGATTGCCTATGCAGGCTGGCGATGTGAAATATGTTGACATGAATAATGATAAAGTCATCAACGAAGCCGACAAAACAATTATTGGTAATCCAAATCCGAAACTCTATGGCGGCATAAACACTTCGCTTTCTTACAAGAATTTCGAGTTAACGGCCTATTTTAATTATTCGGCCGGAAACGATTTATTCAACTATGTGAGATCTAAAGCAGAAGGAATGGATTCATACGGCAACCAGTCAACCAGCGTTCTGGAACGGTGGAGACCATCCAGTCCGTCTGCAACCATGCCAAGAGCATCCATTGGTGATCCAACCGGAAATACTGTTTTCTCTGATCGTTGGATTGAAGATGGTTCGTATCTGCGCTTAAAACAATTAACCTTGAACTATGTACTTCCTCCGGTAACAGGCATTTACAAGAACCTGACCCTATATGTCACCGGAACGAATTTGCTTACCTTTACCAAATATACCGGCTATGACCCCGATTTCCTCTATTCCAACAATCCTTTCTATATGGGTGTTGATTACGGGAAAATGCCTCAGACAAAGTCCTTTATCATTGGCTTAAAATTAGATTTATAACAGGATAAATTCAGATAAAATGAAAAAGAGATCAATAAGAACCATATACCAACTGATTGCGCTGATTGCTGTTGTATTTGCAATTTCATCGTGCAGCGATCAATTTTATAATCAACAGAACGGAGAACTGATTACTCCTGATCAGCATTATAAGTCGGCGACCGATGCTACTGTATCCATGAATGGTGCCTTTGTTCCATTGCAGAACGTCATTCCAAACCTGATCATGATCGATGGTTTGCGTTCGGATCTGATGGATGTTCGGCCAAATGCTGACCTGTATTTTAAAGCCATCAATGATCAGTCGTTCACTTTGGATAATCCATACCTGGATCCTTCTGACTACTATAAGGTTATTATCAATGTGAACGAAGTACTTGCCAATATTGACAAGATCAGTAAGGCAGACAAGAACTTCGATTCAATTATGTCGCATTCATACAAAGGTGCTATGATTGGACTGCGCACCTGGTCGTACTTTAACCTGGTCAGACTTTATGGCGAAGCTGCCTGGATCGATGGCAATTTAGCTACGCTTCCGACCGGCATGAAACAGACTATTCTGAGTAAAGATGTCATGATTGATACGCTGATTAGTCAGATCAAACCTTATATCTATAATAATGCTGCTACAAAGGAATATGTCGAACTTCGGTTGAGCCCGCTCATGAATACGAAAGCTCTCCTTGGAGAAATGTACCTTGAAAAAAATGATTATGTCAACGCTATATTTTATCTGAAGGCTGCATGCGAAAGTTACGGTAACGACGTTAAAATACTCAAAGTTGACAAGGCTTACGCTAAGGATGGCTGGAAGACTATTTTTAATAGTGCTGAAAGTCAGAATACTGAAAACATTTCTGTTATACCATTTTATTCAACTGAAAAACAATTTAATCCGCTGCCAAAGTGGATGATGAGTTCTGTAGATTATATGGTTAAACCTTCGCAGTTATTAGTCGATTCATTTAAAACGCAGAAACCTGCCCTTGGAAAAGGTGGCGACATTTACCGTGGAATGGCTGTGACTTTTGATACCACATCTACCGGTGAAACCTTCATTTCAAAATATTCTATCGATAAGGGACAGCCATATAGTACCGATATTATACTCTCGCGGGCCGCTGATTTGCATTTGATGCTTGCAGAAGCATTAAACCGCTCAGGAGATTCTAAAACTGCATTAATCCTGATGAATGCAGGTTGGGCCGGAGAGTCAAAGAAGCCTGCAGCATGGGCTAAATGGAGCGGAAACATTGGAATCAGAGGAAGAGCTTCTCTGAAATCAAAAATTGTTCCGGATAGTGTTAACCATGTCTTATTAACTGGAATTGCCCGTACGGAATACGTCGAAGATATGATCATGAACGAACGTGCACTGGAACTTGCATTTGAAGGAAAACGCTGGAATGACCTGGTTCGGGTAGCTCTGCGCCGCGGAAATCCGGAGTACCTTGCTGATAAAGTAGCTGCAAAATTTTCTGATCCGTCACAGGCTGCTGCAATTAAGTCTAAATTAATGGTTCAGGCGAACTGGTATTTACCTTATAAGAAATAGTCTGACCCTGTGGAAATTTTCAATAAATAATACCTGAAGATTTTTGAATTGGAGAAGGACAAATTGAAGTTTGGAAGAGGCCGTCAAAATATTGACGGCCTCTTCTGTTTGAAGTAAGTTCATAATAAAAATCCCGTTAGGGCAATGTCATTAAGTTAAGCATTTTGAATCTGAATGTTTTTACCGCAAAGTTCGCTGAGAAGGCGCAGAGAGCCACAGAGTTCTTATTCGGCGAGCTTCTCTTCGAAACTCTACGCAAACCTTTGCGGCTCTCTGCGGTTATTTTTGTGACATTTTCTGTTCACTTAACGACATTGCCCGTTAGGGATTAAATATGGTTGAAGATTGAATCGCAAATTCGTGTTTCGTCCTGTCAGGGCAATGTCATTAAGTTAAGGTTATTTGTTTAACCACTGTCGGGGTCTTTAACCACCGACAGGGTTTCCTGATTGCCCCGACTGGGATTAACAACCCTGTCGGCGACTTAACTTAATGACATTGCCCGGATGGGATGTCTTCTTACTTGTGAGCATTCTCCCCTCATGATGTGCCTGTAAGCTGAATTCAATCTCAGGCTGATTTCTTTCCCGCCAGGCATATTTCAAATACCTTTCCTATTCCAATACTACCTGTTCGCAAAATTCAACTGCAATCAATCTGATTCCGGCGATTCCATCAATATGGATGCAGGTGTCAGCATATCAGTAAAATCCTTTGCACATACCGATATTTTTTGTTTGCTTTGAGAATATTCTGAATGATCAGCCAATGAGATGAATAAGGATTGTTTCATGCATGAGTGCTTTGAACAGGTTTTATTAGTTCATTTTGAGTGACTGCGGATAAGGTTCCGTCAATTTTTCTTCAGGATATTTTTGGTTTCAAATCTAAAACACAGGTGATTTGTAGAAAAGTCGGGTGCCAAAGATTGTCCTGATTTTTTTATTCGCTGAATTTTTGATGTCGAAAAAACAGATAAACATCAGTTTAATTCTTTTCTCATGAAGTTTAAAATATTTAATCTCTCCGGCTGGTACATTCTGCTGATCCTGTTGTCCGGATGGTTTGTTACCTCATCAGTCATACAACCGCTACTCCATTTTAGCTTTCAGCAAACCGGATTTTACTCGGGCTGGGAATTTCTGGGGAACTATTCTTCCTATCCGGGAGGAATAGCCGATTACCTTGCGGGCTTTATTTCGCAGTTCTTTGCTTTTAATACATTGGGAAGCTTTCTGATTGTTGCCGTTGCATCGCTTCAGGGCTTCATCGCATTAAATATTCTAAAGCGGTTTTCGGGTGAATTAAAATTTCGGTTCACAGCTTTTGCCTTAATTTTTCTTTTTGGCATACTGGTTCTGTGCGATTACCGCTATCCATATTATGCCAGCATCAGGCTTTTACTGGCTTTTCTTTTCACCTGGAGGTTTTCTGTTATAAACTTTAGATCGCCTAAAGCAAGTCTGATGGCGTGGCCGGTTTTGGCCGTGCTTCTATTTTATCTGGCGAGCGGTTCTTCACTGTTTGTTTTTGCTCTGTCGTCTGCAATAATCGCAGTCGTGCAAAATAAGCAACGGATTTGGTTGTCAGTTATTCCAATATTTTTAGCTGTTTCTGCTTTAATACTTTACACCGGATATAAATTCTTATTTCAAATTACGCTCAAGAATTTGTATGGCATTACCATGGTCAAACCGCCGGAGCAACTGGCCTATACACCGGGAATTCTAATTTATGCGTATTATGCTGTGTTCCCTTTAATTCTGCTTATTGTTTGGATCTATCTTCGGTTTCGGAGGACTGAGACTGTTTTAGAGGCTGCCCCGGCAGGTAAATCGAAAAAGAGCGAAATGCCTGTTGCCAAAATCAGGTTTTATAAAAAAGATCTGTTCTCAGTTTCAATTCAGCTGATCGTTTTTGGTTTACTTGGCTATTTCCTCCTGAACAAATACCATGATACCGCAAAAAAGAAATTGATAACCATTGAATACTTAGCCGAAAATGAGCAATGGGCCGACTTACTGAAATACTCCAAAACAATAGACAAGTACGACTTTCGGGTAAATTTTCAGGTTAACCGTGCACACGCGCATTTAGGCGATCTGTCAGAGCATTTGTTTTCTTATCCTCAATTGCTTGGTGTATCCGGTTTGTTTATTGATCCAACGACGATGCTTGGCAGCTCATTCGTTCCCACGAGCGATTTGTATTTCGACCTTGGATTTATGGGCGAATCTCAACGTTGGGCCTTCGAGGCTGAAACCCTTTTGCCGAATAGTCCCCGAATTCTGAAACGCCTGGTGATGATTAACCTGGTTAAGCGGAAATACCAGTTGGCAGGACAATTCCTGAAAGTACTTGACAAGAATCTGCTTTGCCGCGATTGGGTCAGCAAGTACTCGAAATATGTTTCGGATACTACTTTGGCTGCCAGTGATCAGTTAATTGCTGAAAAGCGCCGGTTTTCTCCGAGAACCGAACTTTACAATGTCGGAACTCTGCAGGGGCTCAAGCTCTTGCTCGAGACCAATCTGGATAACCGGATGGCGTATGATTATTTGCTATCCTTTTTCATACTCGACACGCAATTTCCTGAATTTATTGAATACCTCAAGTATTATTCCCATTTTAATTTGAAAAAAATGCCGAGGTCATGGGAAGAAACGCTGGCCATATATATCATGAAAACCAAAGCATTTCCTTCATTTGTTACACAAGAAACCATCTCGAAAAATTGCCTGCAACAGTTTACTGAATTCAATAAGGTAGTCAGGAGTTATAAAAATGATTTACCTGCTGCACAAAGTATTTTGCATCGCGATTACGGCGAAACCTTCTGGTATTATTTGTTGTATTTAAATCCTAAAGTCACCAATGTCTTAAAGACTAAAACTGATGTTCGATGATTAAAAAATCTATCTACCTCTTTGCTGCTTTGATTCTGATTACTTTGAATTCCTGTCATTCAAAGATTGAGAATTTCACGGAAGTAAGCCGGCTTCCTGCGATTTTTCCGGATTACACCGGTATTTTAATTCCGTCCAATATGGCTCCGCTCAATTTCACGGTTCAGGAGCCGGGTACCGAATATGAAGTCAGGATACACACGGGCGAAGACAATCAAATGGTGGTCAGAAGCAAAAGTCCATCCATACAAATGGGGATTGATTCCTGGCACAAATTGCTGAAAAAAGGGATGGGTGAAAAGTTATTCGTCGATGTATTTGTCAGGCAAAATGACGGAAACTGGCAAAAGTTTCAGCCCATTACCAATGAAATATCGAAGGAAGGCATCGATAATCATCTGGCTTACCGATTGATAAATACCGCCTATGGAGTCTGGAATAACCTGGGGATTTATCAGCGAAACCTGGAGAATTTTGATCAAAAGCCTATCCTTGAAAATAAGTCATTTGAGTATGGCTGCCTCAATTGCCATTCGTTCAGGCACAACGACCCGAACAGCATGATGATTCATATCCGCGCCATTCACGGCGGAACAATAATCATCCAGGACGGTAAATTACGCAAGATTGACACCAAAAATAAATATACGCTCAGCGCCGGAACTTATCCTTGCTGGCATCCCGACGGAAAACACATTGCCTATTCGGTGAATAAAATCAACTGGCATTTTGGAACCGGCGAAACCCGAATGGAAGTATCCGATGAATTCTCCGACATTGTGGTGTACGACATTGAAAAGAATACCCTGACTACTTCGCCCAAAGTTTCAACGGCAAGTCGGGAGAACCTCCCGAACTGGTCGCCCGACGGCAAATTCATTTATTTTATCAGTGCGCCTGTGGTTACCAATCTGGATGACCGGATTCAGGGAAAATATGATTTGCTGCGCATTGCCTACGATGTCAATACGAATGTCTGGGGCTCGGTGGACACCATTATCTCAAGTAAAAAAATAGGGAAAAGCATCAGTTTCCCCAAAATTTCGCCCAACGGAAAATTTCTGATGTTTTGTACCAGCGACAACGGTTACTTCACCATTCACCATCCTCAAACTGATTTGAACCTTCTGAATCTTGAAACCGGTGAATACCATAAAATGGAAATCAACAGCCCGCAGACCGACAGCTATCATTGCTTTTCGAATGCCGGACACTGGTTTGTTTTTAGCAGCAAGCGAATTGACGGACTGTTTACCCGGCCATTTTTCTCCTATTTAGATGATTCAGGAAAGGCAACAAAACCGTTTGTATTGCCTCAGGAAGATCCGGAATTTTACAATACCTTTCTTAAAAACTACAACATTCCCGAGTTAATAACCGGTGAAGTAACGGTTTCTCCTCAGGCCATCAGGGATAAAGTGCTTGAAAATGCCATTGCAGCAAAACTTGATCCTTCGGTTGATACGCTGTATATGAAATCACATCTTTCAAGTCCAAAGAAATAATCCACAGGCAGTATTTCATACGAATAACGAAGCAGGGTTCCGGAATTTGTTAAAATGCTGTTTGTCTTTTGGATTTTATTCTTCCAATTTGAGAGTTTGTTAATGTTTCTGCACTCTTCAAAAAATGCATCAGGAGGCCTGATTTTATGAAGTAATTTTTGAAAATGGGTGTCAAGGAATAATTGCGCTTCTCTTATCATGCAAATTCACAATAAGATCCCGTTAGGGATTTAATATGGGTAGAAAATCGATTGAAATGCGCGGTTCCGTCACGTCCGGGCAATGTCGTTAAGTTAACAGAAAATGTCACAAAAATAACCGCAGAGAGCCGCAAAGGTTTGCGCAGAGTTTCGCAGAGTAGCTTGCCGAATAAGAACTCTGTGGCTCTCTGCGCCTTCTCAGCGAACTTTGCGGTAAAAACATTCAGATTCAAAATGCTTAACTTAATGACATTGCCCGGACGTGACGGAATCTCATCGTTACTTATGAACATTCTACCCACATTTTGTGCCTATAAGCACAATTCAATCTCCTTCGTTTTATTCTTTCGGTTTGAGTACATATCTTTCATCATAATGAATCTTGAATTATTCAATTAATCTATTGAAATACAATGATTTAATAAGGTTTAATAGACTTTTGCATATAATTTCTACTAAGGTTTGATTCAAAAAATAAGGTTATAAAATCTTATCAAACACTTTTTAACCTCAGTAGCGATATCTTCAACAAAGAGAACAACCTTATTACCTTATTTACGAAGTATTACTTTGTGATGGATATCGAACTCAAACTAAAATAATAGATAAGCTCATGGAATCTGAGTATCTGGTATTCATTTATCGGCTCTGTCATTCCAATTGGATAACCTGTATTGGTTTATTATCTGGGAACAAGGTCTTTGTGTACCTGGCCAGGAATTTACTGAAGTTCCACCCGGCTGGTTCAAAAAGTTTTAGTAAGATGTTTTTTTTGTTCAGAATAAAGAATAATCCTCAAGGAATAAATGCCAGAGAAACCTCAAAACAAAAAATCATATTCTCTAACCGATTGATATTTAGCTGACTTATTGTAATATTTACATTTAAAATAGTTCAATGTCCTCAAAATAAAATACGCGTAAGTCTTTATCTATTCAGTCGTTGCAAAAAAAATGTGTGGAAAGCGTGTAAAAAGTTTCTTTTATTTAGAAAAGTTCTTGATTATAAAAATTCTTCTCCTATATTTGCTACAGCTAAAATTAATTAATAATTAAAATCTACACGTATGAAAAGAAAAATCTTTACCTTTTTATTATGCGGTTTGATGGGTACAATGGTTATG
>CAILJH010000283.1 GCA_903834475.1 uncultured Prolixibacteraceae bacterium
TCCGAATCTGGCATATTTTTCACACACCTATTCATTAAAAAAGATGGTTGACCATATTTATGGCCGCACCAATGTGATGGAGCGTACCGATCGTCCGAATTTATTCGTGAAGGAACTGGGTATGTACATCGAATATCTGGGAGGAAAAATTGAGGAAACCCTCAAACCTATTTCGGATAAGCAGAAGAAGCATTTTGATACCTTTCAGGAAAACCTGAACAAAGGCGTTGAATACTACAAAGACTTGTTCCAGAAATGCAAAACCCAACTGGAAGATTCCACTTCAAAAAATAATCTGATGCACGATTTGGAGAATATGAAACTCGAGCTTTTAAAGCTGAAAGCGAAGATGTTATAAGAGTTCCAAATTTCAAATTCCAAGTTCCAAATTTCAGGTAAAATGCCTGAAATTTGGAACTTTTTTATTTTTATATGCCAAGTGTTTTAGGATTCATTTTATTACCCCTGAAACTGACTAATTCGACAATTTCGCCACTAAACCGATCATACAAAGTTGTTTGATAGTTTATTACACAACGTCTAAGATTTTTCTTTTTGTCAGAATAAGGATATAAAAACGGGTTTATGGAAATTTGATTAACTACTCCCTCAAAATACGTATCCACTTTTGCTGCTGTGGCAATTCCAAACTTGCCTGATACATATTCAAGTATATCTTCGTATTCTATATAGGCCCGGGTTGAATAGACAACTGGATATAGCATTACTTGAAATTGAACCGTTCTTTGATTTTAGACCTAACTTGTGAGTGTGTTAAATGCTCACCTCGGTCAAGCTGCTCGATTCCTTCATTAATAGCATTTTTGTCTTTATCACTGGTGTTATCCCACCAATCGGCTTTCTCTTTTTGTATATTCTCCACCTTCTCCAGGATACTATCTTCTTGTATGGTAGATATCCAGTTAATAAGGTTTATTTTTCTGGTCTCTATATTCATGACTTCTGATTTTATAACAAATTTAACGATGAACTTTGTTTTTGGTTCTTTTTTAATGGATTAAAATTTAGTCTTTCGTATTGTTTGTACAAATTATTCCTCAAACGAAATCAAAGCCTGCCGGTTTTTTCCATCCATCACAATATTGAGTTCATTGGTAAAGGAGACATGTTTGATGTATTTTCCTTCCTCAATGCATGGCATTTTCATCAGCAGATCCATGTTGATGGTTGCATCCTGAGAATTGTGCGGAATCGTAAAATAACCCACATTCATGGAGGTCACATTGTGAAAAAAGTGTGAACCGAGCGAGCCATCGAGTGGAAAATCTTCCAGTCCCATTTCAACAATAATTCGGGCTTTCGAAATATGCGCCCATAAAACCGGAATTCCGGTAAACGGATCGCGTGTGCCCCAGCGGCCCGGACCAATCAGCACATATTCTTTCTTTTGAAATTCCATCTGCCGGTTAAAATGATTGATTTCGGCGGCAATCTCGCGGGTTTTCATTTTATCGAACCGATCAGGATCAACAAATATGACATCCTGAATACCATTTACAATACCATTTCCCATTCCACGTTTGGCATACAACAGGGTTTTCGCCGGATCAATTTCCCCTAAATTAACCGTCAGTTGATCGTCCCGCCGGATCAGTGGCTTGATTTGCAGCAGGTAGAAGGTTGGAAGCTGGTTTTCGCCCTTTTCCAGATCAACGGCGTATTCTATTTCCACAGGTGAACCCATTGCTTCACGGAATAGGCGTAACAATAAAGTCAGGGTATCGGCAAACGGAATATGTTTATATTTCAGGATGTTGGCAAAGTCGATTACACGTAATCCAAGGCTGTCGATTCCCGGAACCAGACAATCGTTTTCGTGATCGTAAACCGAAGCACAGTGTTGCAATACACCATCCTTTTCTGCTGCATTGATTTTCATTTTCCGGATTGCTGCATTTTCTCCACCGCCTTCAAGATCAAATTGGGTGTGGTCCATGTCGATGGCGTAAAATTCCTTCTGTGTATCGCGTATCAGGTCGTGATCGCTCGATGTGTTGATTTGCGGATATTTTGGACAAAACCGATAGGCTTTTTCACCACCTACAACATACATTCCCAAACCTACAGCTGCCACTGCAAAGCCATCTTCGGGTTCCATATACGATACCGGGTAAAAGTTGTATGACTGAGCCACACCGCTAAACGACGGATAATAGTGGTCGCCGTACTGATGGCCAACGACTTCCTGGATCACCACAGCCATTTTTTCTTCCTCGATTTTGTAGTTCACCACATCGAAATACGACATGGCCGATTCAGTAAATATACTGGCATATACCAGTTTGATTGCCGTTTCGAGTTGCTGTTGCCGAACCTGAATGTCCGGATGATTATTCGGAATCAGGTAAGTTGCATACACTCCGGAAAATGGCTGTATCAGCGAATCTTCGAATAATCCGGAGGACCGGATAGCCAGCGGACTGGTCATTTTTTCCAGATAGCTGTACAATCGATCCTGAAGTTCTTCGCTGAACTGTGCTTCGATGAAAATAGTCTTGATTCTCTCGTAATCGCTGCTCGAATAGATTTCATCGAACAGGTCGTTGCTTTCAAGAAACTTATCGAATTCCATTGCTCCGATGACTGCAGTAGCTGGAATACGGATATTCAGTTCAGGAATAATTTTGGCAAAATCGATGTTTTCGATAAAGTTGCACATAAAAGCCATTCCGCGGCCTTTGCCACCCAACGAACCATTGCCAAGTCTTACCACATATCGGTTGCCTGTTACCAGAGAAGGATCAAAATCGATGATGCTGCCACGAAGTTTCTGTATCCTTGAACTTTCGAATACATCCAGGCAAAACTTTCGCAAATCGTTCGGGTTGTTAAAATCCTCGGTCCGGTAGGGAAGCAACTGTTCCGCGATGTTAATCTCTCCGCGTGCCATAAGCCAGGTGGAGAAGGAATTCCTCCGGGCGTGATAAACCAGTGCCATTTCAGGAACGATTCGAAACATCTCCTGAAACTCGGCCAGATTACGCGCAATCATAATCGGATTGCCATCGAGGTCTTTAAATACGAAGTTTCCGAATCCAAGCCGCTTGTAGATGTAATTGTGAATATCGAGCGCCAGGCTTTCGGAATTCTTGTTTATAAAATCGGCGCCCACATCGCGGGCACGCTGTGCATTGTTTACATCGTGGCTCTGTAGTAAAATCGGGATTGGAAAGCGAAGCGTAGAATTTACATACCGCAGCAGATCGACACCAGCTTCATCGTCGTCGATTCCATTTCGCTGAAATTTCACATCAGAAATAACCGAAAGCAGATGGTTCTTGTATTTGTTGATCATCGTTACAGCTTCCTCGAAATTACTGACCAGAATAACTTTTGGCCGGGCACGCATTTTCAGGATTTTGTGCAGTTCATCGGCCGATTTATCCTCCACCAGATTCTGGGTTTGAGTCATGATATTGGTGTACAGCATGGGCAGGTACCTCGAATAATACTGAATGGAATCTTCAACCAGCAGAATAATCCGGACGTTGCCATTTTTCGTATCCGCTTCTACATTTTTTTTGTCTTCAATGTATTTGATCATTGCCAGGAAGACATTCGAATTCCCATTCCAGACAAATACCCGGTCGATCGAATCAATTTTGTACGAAGAAGTCTGGAAGTAGCGCAAATCGCCGTTGTTATTGACGAGCAATAAAATGGGTATTTGTGGTTTCCTTTTGTAGAGCGCATTGGCTGCAACGATTGGAATATTTTTATCCAATCCAACCATGATAATGGTCAGATCAAAATCCCGGGAATCGATCAGCCGGATTGCTTCTTCTTCAGTATTTACGCTCGTAAAACGGGGATAGGTATAGAGGTTTAACTGTAGGAATTCGCCGAATATTTTGTCGGTGAACTGGCCTTCCCGAACGATGGAGTAGCTGTCGTAAAGCGTAGCCAGTAAAAGTATTTCTTTCACCTTGGTTGGCATCAACTCCTGAAAGATGTCACGATCGCTTTTCTTTAGTTTGTAAATCGATGAAAGTGATACAGAATCAATGTTTTCCATGCCAGAATAGTTTTTGAAGGTGGTATCCGGATTCAATGAATCAGGGAGTGGAAAAGTATAAAAAATATGGCGGAAACGAACATGCTACCGGATTAGATTTTTCGGAATGTCATTCAGGGTGTTCCAAAATGGCCGGCAAGTTAAATTCATTGGTATCATTTTACTAAACTGACTTTTTTCTACATTTACACAAAAAGTTTTCTCATGATTAAACGAATTCTAAGCTTCTGCCTGACTTTACTAATTACTTCAGGAACAACCCATGTATTTGCCTGTACCAACCTGATTGTAACCCGGGGTGCAAGCAGCGACCAGTCTGTGATGATTACCTATGCGGCCGATTCGCATGTTCGTTATGGTGCCATCGCTTTTTATCCGGCGGCCGACCATCAAATAGGCGATTTGTGCCAGGTTTATCATTACGAAAACGGAAAACTCCTCGGTACAATTCCTGAAGTCGCTCATACTTTTTCGGTTATTCAGCTGATGAATGAATTTCAGGTGGCCATTGGTGAAACCACCTTTGGCGGACTTGATTCACTGAGTTCACAGCCCGGAGCCATTCTCGATTATGGCTCATTGATGCGGATCGGACTTCAGCGCTCCAAAACGGCACGCGAAATGATCCGGGTGATGACCGAACTTGTTGCCCAATATGGTTATATTTCCGGTGGTGAATCGTTCTCTGTTTCCGATGCTAATGAGGCCTGGATCATGGAAATGATCGGGAAAGGCAAATACGAAAAAGGAGCCGTCTGGGTAGCTCGTTTAATTCCAGACGGATATGTATGTGGTCACGCCAACCAGGCCCGCATTACCACTTTCCCTTTCCAGAAAACCAACAATTGGAATGATACGAAACAAAGCGTTTATCATTCACCGGACGTGATCAGCTTTGCGAAAAAGCATGCATACTATCAGGGAACCAATGAATCCTTCAGTTTTTCAGATGTGTACAATCCGGTTCGTTTCGGAGGTGCCCGTTTCTGCGATGCCCGGGTATGGTCGTTCTTCCGGAAAATCAACAAGGAAGTTCGTGAAAATCAGGATTACACCAATTATGCGATGGGAAAGTTTGATCGCAATGCTCAGTTTTCAAATCAAACTGCGAATCCAAATGGCTATGTTTCAAACCGCTTGCCTTTGTGGGTGAAACCTGATTCTCCGGTTACGCTTCAGCAGGTCAAAGCAGCGATGCGCGACCATTACGAAGATACTCCATTGGATATGCGGAATGACCCGGGTGCCGGTCCTTTTGCTTCACCTTATCGCTGGCGTCCGATGGAATTTGTCGTTGACAGCGTGATGTACCTTTGTGAACGTGCGATTGCAACCCAGCAAACAGGGTACAGCTTTGTGGCTCAGTCGCGCAGCTGGCTTCCGGCACAGATTGGCGGTATTTTCTGGTTTGGTGTCGACGATGCCGACGGATGCGTTTATACACCGATCTACTGTGGAGTCAAGCGGATACCGGAAAGTTATGCGGTCGGCAATGGCTCTATGATCAGCTGGTCGGAAACCTCCGCATTCTGGACTTTTAATCAGCTAAATAACTGGGCATATTCGCGGTACAACCTGATCCATCCTGAAATCGAAAACTATCAGACTCAGCTCGAAAATCAGTTTGCGACTGAGGTACAGCTTGCCGATCAGCAGGCATCAACGCTTTTTAAACAAAATCCTGCTTCGGCAAGCGAATACCTGACCGGCTATTCAGTTTATACCGGCAATAAGCTGGTCGCCGATTGGAAAGTATTTTATCAGTACCTGTTTATGAAATACATGGATGGAAATGTAAAAAACTCGGACGGTCGCAAATTACTGGACAACGGAAATGGTAAAAATATTCCGAAGGCACCGGCCCAACCAGGTTACGGTAAAAATTGGGAACGAATCATGATTCAGGGAACCGGTGACCGGCTGGTTGTACCGAAGAAATAAACTGAATTTTATCTATAGAAGAATATTAGTGACCAATAATAAATTTTTAATCTTCTTGATATCTCTATAATGGCAATACTTACAAGTTTATTTCGCTCCACCGAAGCTTGACTTCCTTGTCTAAGGAGATTCTCTACAAATATTTTGCGACTCTGTCGCTTTTGAAAAGGCTGCGGAGCAGCGATATATTTGTAGTCAGATAGTTAAGCAAGAACGCATGAAGCTACAGAGTAGCGGAATAATTTTATTCAATTTTATGATAGAAAAAGTACAGTAAAAATCATTCACATTCAAACCTGCAACCCATGAACAAGCAATTTCTGATCATCATTTCCATTTTGATAGTTGCCCTGGGATCTTTCGCAAAGGATAACCGTAATTCGTATTACATTACCAATCAGGCTCCGCTGGCAGTTCAACCATACACGGCGCTGCCATTGGGAGCAATTAGACCAAAAGGACTGTTGCTGAAAATGCTTGAATTGCAGCGTGACGGACTTTCCGGTCATCTGGACAGTATTTACAGTCTGGTTTGCGGCAGCAACAATGGTTGGCTCGGCGGAACAGGCGATGGCTGGGAACGTGGCCCATATTGGCTCGACGGACTTGTCCCATTGGCGTACCTTTTGGATGATGCCAAATTGAAGGCAAAAACTCAGAAATGGATTGAATGGAGCATCAAAAACCAACGGGAAGATGGTTACTTCGGACCAAAACCTTTGCCCGATGGATATCATAAAATTCCGGGAACTCAGCAGGATATGCGCGAAGACTGGTGGCCAAAAATGGTTATGTTGAAGGTTTTGCAGCAGTATTACTCGGCAACAAACGATGATCGTGTGATAAAATTGATGACCAATTATTTCAGGTATCAGTTGAAAACCCTGCCTGAAAAGAAGCTCGGCTTCATTACCTTCTGGGGCGAACAGCGTGGTGGCGATAACCTGGCCATTGTTTATTGGCTTTACAACATTACCAAAGAAAAATTCCTGCTCGATCTCGCCGAAATCATTCACAAGCAGACATTTAACTGGACCGAAATTTATTCCGGAAATGTGATCCGGCAATTAAATCCTTTGCCGGACCTTCATTGCGTCAATGTGGCTCAGGGCCTGAAGGAACCGGTGATTTATTATCAGCAACATCCGGAGCAGAAATACCCGGATGCGGTGAAAGGCGGATTGCAAGCTCTGAAAGATTGCCATGGTTTTGTAAACGGAATGTATGGGGCAGACGAAAACCTGCATGGAAATGATCCCAATCAGGGTTCCGAATTGTGTTCGGCGGTGGAGATGATGTTCAGTTTCGAAAGCATTCTGCCGATTACCGGCGATGTGTATTATGCTGATTACCTGGAGAAAATTGCATACAATGTGCTCCTGACGCAAATCACCGACGATTTCATGCGAAAACAATATTTCCAGCAACCGAATCAGGTTTTGATTACTGATGTCGAACGTAATTTCTTCAACGATAAAAATGCACGGATTTGTTTTGGAACCACCAGTGGTTATCCATGCTGTTTGACCAACATGCACCAGGGCTGGCCCAAGCTTGTGCAGAATCTTTGGTATGCCACTGCTGATAATGGAATAGCGGCTTTGGTTTACGGTCCGTCTGAAGTGACTGCAAAGGTTGCTGATGGCGAAGAAGTAACCATTTCCGAAACGACCGATTATCCGTTTAAAGAGAATATCCACTTCTCTGTTGAGACCAAGAAAAACATCCGGTTTCCGTTTCATTTGAGGATTCCGCTGTGGTGCAAAAATGCTGTGATCAGTATCAATGGGAAAACAGTTGCCGTCAATGCGGTCAATAATATTGCGATTCTCGACCGTGAATGGTCTTCCGGAGACGTCGTTGAACTGAATCTGCCCATGGATTTCCGTTATAGCCATTGGTTCGAAAATTCGCTTGGAATTGAGCGCGGTCCGCTTGTTTATGCGTTGAAAATAGAGGAAGAGTGGCATGAAAAGTCGGAAAAAGGATATGATGATACATTTTGGGAAGTTTTGCCCAAATCTCCCTGGAATTATTCCATTCAGAAAAATGAGATCGATAAAAATTTGCTGAAAGTTGAGGTGAAAGACCAGATTGCGGGCTACCCCTGGAATCTGGAGAATGCGCCAATTTCTGTAAAGTTAAAAGCAAACCGTTTGCCGTTCTGGATACTGGAAAAAAATTCAGCCGGAAAACTGCCATCGCCTTCGTGGCCAGGAAGAACTGTCGAGAAGCAGGATGAGGAAATTACCCTGATTCCTTACGGTTGCACTACACTGAGAATATCGGAGTTTCCAACCCGCTAAATTTCATAAGAAATAAGGAATCGGAAATTGCAAATGAACAACAATTGAAACCATTTAACCATTCAGCCATGAAATCCTTTTTCATTTTCCTTTTACTTTGCTTTTCGTTTCTGGCCCATGCTGCCAATGAAGGCGGGCGTTTTGTGATCAATCTGAACGGTACTTGGCAGTTCGACCAAACAGTCAATGCCTTCCCTCCGGAAAAATTTACACGAACCATCCCTGTTCCGGGTCTGGTACATTTGGCTGAACCTAAAATTGAGGATTACGATAAGTTTTTTAGGCGAGCAGATCAGGTGGTCGCCAAAGAACAACATAATTTGTACAAGATCGATTACACACCGCAATACAGCTGGTATCGGAAATCGATACAAATTCCAAAGGAAATGGAAGGCAGGGAATGTGCCATTACAATTAAAAAAAGCCAGTATGTGACTCAGGTTTACGTGAATGGTATGGATATGGGAACGTCGATGTCGTGCTATACACCTGTGGAATTTCAGATTACCAATGCATTGAAGTTTGGTGCCGAAAATGAAATTCTCATACGGGTGGGCGATCGTACTTGGTTGCCTTCGGAAGCCGCGGGCGGAACCGATAAGGAGAAAGAGCATTATCTTCCCGGCATTTGGGATGATGTGTTGCTTTCCTTCACCGGAAAAGTCAGGATAAACCGACTGTTGGTTTTACCTTCAGTTGCCGGGAAGAAGCTTACTGTAAAGGCGCTTATCCGCAATCTGATTCCGGCTCAGATTTTTTATGGCGATGCAATGAATGATTCGGTTACCCTGGATATTTCGATTACGGAAAAGCTTTCAGGAAAAGTAGTTGCAAGCAAAAGCGGTCGGTTCAGCACCAAACGCGACAATATTTCTGAGGCGATACTCGAAATTCCAATGAAAGAATTCACCAACTGGTCACCCGATCAGCCATTTTTGTATGTAGCAAAAGCTACTCTCAAAACGAACAAAGGTATTTCCGACGAAATAGGAAAGCAATTTGGAATGCGCGATTTTACCCGCAAAGGGAAGTTTTTCTACCTGAATGGCGAAAAAATTATTTTACGCGGTACGAATGTCACCCTTCAGCGATTCTTCGAAGATCCTGATTGCGGGAACCTGGTTTGGGACAAGGAATGGGTCAAAAAACTTTTGGTCGATTATCCCAAGAAACTCAATTGGAACATGATGCGCATCTGTGTGGGAATTGCTCCAGATTTCTGGTACGACCTGGCTGACGAATATGGCCTCATGTTTCAAAATGAATGGCTTTACTGGCAAAATCATGGATGGAACGATCAAATTCGAAAGGAATATACTGATTGGGTTTGGGCAGATGGTAACCACCCCAGCATTGCGATTTGGGATGCCATCAATGAAAATAAGGACGATTACATTGGCAACACGCTAATTCCGGAGTTGAAAAAGCTCGATCCTACGCGGGTTTGGGATGCCGGATATATGTCGGGCGAAAACATGGCACTGGATGAAATGGACGAACCTCATCCATATCAGGGACCATGGGGTCAAAAAATCAGTGAGTTTGAAAAAAAACCATATCCGCTTGGAAATCTGGATTTCAAACCTGACCGGATAAAAGAAATTCAGGAAGCCAGCTCGGCCCAGTTGGTCAATGAATACGGCTGGATCTGGCTTTGGCGCAATGGAACTCCAAGTAAACTCACAGTGGATGTGTACAACTATTATTTGGGCAAGAATTCAACGCCCGAACAAAATTGGGAATTGCAGGCCTACTGGATGCAGCTCGAAACCGAATGGCTGCGCAGCGAACCCTCTGTTGCCGGAGTTTTGGCATTCTGTTATCTGGCCAATAATTATGGCTATACCGGCGACTGGTTCACCGGAAATATTAAAGACTTGAAGCCCACACAAACATTAGATTGGTTCCAACATGCTTTTGCTCCGGCAGCTACTTTTATAAATCTGACCGATGAGCGTTACACCAAATATATAAAACCGCATCTGCCGGGCTCAAATCTGCTGTTTAATCTGGCCGGAATAAACAATCAAACTGCTACAGTTAAAGGAAATGTCAAGGTTAAACTAATTGGCCAGAATGGGAAAAGCAGCTCAGAACAGAATTTTCCGGTCAGCCTGAATTCCTTTTTGCGCACTGATATTCCGGTTTCAATCCATTTGCCAACCGAAGCCGGTGGTTATGTTTTGGTTGCCGAATTTACTCCTGAAAACGGAAACCCGGTTATCAGCCGTCGCTTTCTGAAAGTTGGTCAGTCTGAGAATTACAGGTATTATCAGTTAAACCCGAAATATTCATGGAGCTTTTAAAAATCAGCAAATCGCCGGTCGATCTGAATCCGGAAAATTTTAAAATGACTGGAAGTCCAGTGATTGATCAAGTGAGGAAATTACAAGATCTCTCCGGAATTTTTCAGGATCAGGAAGCTTTTAATCGTATGGATCAGGAACAGCTGGCTTACACCGTTCAATCGTGGTTGCCTGTTTTAGAAGGAACCCCGGGTGGATTGTTTTTTGGAGCATCTACCATATTCCCCGGAAAAGTGGGCAACGAATATTTCATGACCAAAGGACATTTTCATGCAAAGTCTGACCGGGCCGAATTTTACTGGGGCATTCAGGGGAAAGGAATGCTGATCTTGATGGACCGCGAACGGAACACCTGGGCTGAAGAAGTTTATCCCGGAAGCCTGCATTATATCGGTAGCGAAATTGCTCACCGATTGGCGAATACTGGTATTGAGAATCTCATAGTTGGCGCTTGCTGGCCTTCGGATGCCGGGCACGATTACGAGGAAATTGCCAAAAATGGATTTTCCGCCCGGCTGGTGGAATTTGAAGGAATACCAAAATTAATTTAAACACGAAGACACCAAGGCACAAAGGGAGTTGGTGAAATGAAACGAACATAATAAAATCAATCTCACACAAGATGATGATTGTAAAAGTAGAAAATGTTGAATTCGCCTTTTTTAAGCCTCCCCTTTTGGGGGAGGTTTGGAGGGGGCTTTAAATCCTAAAAATGAAATCATACGTTATTCTCATTTCAGTTGTCGCTGCCTTGGGTGGTCTTTTATTCGGGTTCGATACTGCAGTTATTTCCGGTACTATCAATTTTATTCAGCCGTATTTCGGCCTTTCAGAAGCCGGATTGGGTTGGACTGTCAGCAGTTTGCTTTTTGGCTGCATTGCCGGGGTCTTCATTGCCGGAAAGGCTGGAGATCGTTATGGCCGCAAAAAAGTGTTGATGTCAGCAGCATTGTTATTTTTCTTTTCTGCCATTGGAAGCGCATCTGCTCATTCGCTTTCCATTTTCCTGATTGCACGAATCCTGGGTGGAATTGCAGTAGGAGTAGCTTCCATCCTTTCTCCGATGTATATTGCCGAACTTGCTCCGGCCAAATACCGCGGAACATTGGTTTCACTGAACCAATTGGCCATTGTAATCGGCATTTTGGTGGCTTTCTTCAGCAACTATCTTTTGGTCGGAACCGGCGAAAACAACTGGCGCTGGATGTTGCTTGTCATGGCGGCTCCCGCAGTGTTGCTTTTTTTTAGTCTGTTTTTGGTTCCTGAAAGTCCGCGCTGGTTGGTTGCTAAAAATCGAAATGAGGATGCCCTGAACGTTTTAGTCAAAACTTCAGGAAAAGAATTCGCAACTTCCGAATTGAAAGAAATTCAGGAAACCCTTAAAAACCTGGAAGAATCAACTTTTAGCGAATTGTTGTCACCGAAGATCAAACCGCTTTTGTTTATCGGTATTATTCTCGCAGTTTTTCAGCAGATAACCGGAATCAACACGATTATGTATTATGCACCTAAAATATTTGCCAATGTGGGTCAATCGAACGATTCAGCTTTATTGCAAACCATTCTGATTGGCGGTAATAACTTGATATTTACTCTGGTTGCCATGGTTCTGATTGATCGATTCGGGCGGAAACTCTTAATTGTTGCCGGTTCAGCCGGAATGATGCTGATGCTTGCCGGACTTTCGTTTTTGTACTTTACCAATCAAACTTCAGGAGTCATGGTGTTGGTATTTATCATGGCATATTGTGCCTTTTTTGCCGCTTCATTAGGACCGACATTGTGGGTGGTTACTGCCGAATTATTTCCGAATCGTCTGCGCAGCAAGGGAATGTCGGTTGCTATTGTGTCGCTTTGGATCGCATGCACCGTGGTATCTGTTGCTTTCCCGATTATGCTCGAAAAGCTGAGTGGAGGCATCACCTTCCTGATTTTTGCACTGATCTGTCTGTCCAATTTGCTGTACGTTCTGAAATACGTACCCGAAACCAAAGGCAAAACCCTGGAAGAACTGGAAAAAGAATTTGACCGTAAACTTTAGAATAATTTCCTTGTAGAGACGCACGGCGGTGCGTCTCTACAAAATACATGATCCATATGAAATACACCATTGCCATCGACCTCGGAGGAACCTTCATCAAAATCGGTTTGCTGAAAGAAGGTCATCTTGTTGATCGGAACGAAATTAGAGCTCAATCGTCTTCCGGATTGAAATCACAGTTGTCGGAATTGGAAACTGTTGTCAATCAATTATTGCTGACGAATGAAGTTTTGAAGGCAGATGTATTGGGAATCGGCTTTTCGTTTGCCGGATTGGTTGATTCTGTTCAGAACAGGATTTTATCGACCAATCAGAAATATGACGACGGACCGGAAACCGATCTGGTTGGATGGGCAAATGAAAAATGGAACTGGCCGCTTTATGCTATGAACGATGCCCGAATGGCTTTGCTGGGTGAATGGCAGCATGGTGAATGGCAGAGGTTTTCTGATCTGGTTTTGGTTACACTCGGTACCGGAATAGGTTCTGCCGTTTTAGTCGGTGGAAAATTGCTGATTGGCAAACATTTTCAAGCCGGTAACCTGGGCGGTCATTTCGTTGTGAACCATAAAGGTTCAGTCTGTACCTGCGGAAATATTGGTTGTGTCGAAGCAGAAGCTTCCACCTGGAGATTGCCTTCGTTGTTGAAGGAGCATCTTGAATTTTCCGGAAGTTCGATGAAAAATGAAGATATCCTGGACTTTAAAGCACTTTTTAACCATGCCGGAAACGATGACCAGGTTGCCAAAGAGGTTTTGGAGCATTGTTTTTCTGTCTGGTCTGCCGGGATCATCAGTATGATTCATGCGTTCGATCCGGAAAAAATTATTTTGAGTGGCGGCATCATGAAAAGTTCATCGGTCATTCTGCCTGCCCTTCAGGAAAAAGTGAATGAACTGGCCTGGACTCCATGGGGAAAAGTAAAACTGGTCGAAGCAAAATTTCCGGATTCGGCAGCTTTGTATGGTGCAGATTATCTGGTTCGATCATCAGTAGCAATTTAATAAATCCAGAATAGAGATTTTGTCTTTTTTAAGTCCCCCTTTCGGGGGAGGTTTGGAGGGGGCCAAAAAACACATAAATGAAGAGATATTTAAACAAGCAATCGAAATTTACAAACCTTCCATTTGTTGAAGTTACAAATACTTCGTACAAAGTTGAGAATGGTTGGGAAGCCATATGTACTCGATTAAACAAAGAAATTTCAGCGATAAATGGTCCAAAAAAACTGGTGGTGATCGAAACTTATCAGGGCGTGATTCATGAAGAATTGATTTCCAATCTTCAATCAAAACTCAACTATGATCGATTTATTCGGACCGAGGATTTCATGCTTCCGGAAGAAGAAATCAAAAAACTGGTTTTCCAGGATGTGACCAACGACCGCATTTTTGGTTTCCTCACCCGACTGACGATGGATGCTTTTTTTGATCCTGAAAAAGTCAAAGCTATTCAATCCGAAATTGCCGACACGAAGGAAGGAATCATCTTTATTTACGGCTGCGGTGCGAGTTTGCTGCGCCCCAACTCCCCCTCCCACGGAGGGGGTTGGGGGGAGGCTTTTGTTTATGCCGACATGGCCCGCTGGGAAATTCAACTCCGTATGCGACAGCATTTGGTGGATAATCTGGGTGTTAAAAACCGCGATACCTCCGATTGGATGCTCCTTTACAAACAGGGTTTCTTTGTTGATTGGCGCGTTTGCGATCGTCTGAAAAAGACGCTGTTCGATCAATGGGATTTCCTGCTCGACACCAACAAAATTGGTCAACCTAAACTGGTTGAAGGTAAAGCAATTCTGGAAGGATTGGAATTAGCAACCAATCGTGTGTTTAGCGTTGTTCCGTTTTTTGATCCAGGACCGTGGGGCGGACAATGGATGAAGGAGGTTTGTAATTTAGATGAATCGGCACCCAATTATGCCTGGTGTTTCAATTGTGTTCCTGAAGAGAATAGCCTCTTGCTGAAGTTTGGTGACGATGTGATTGAAATTCCCTCTATCAATCTGGTATTCCGTCATCCCCGTGAACTGATGGGCGACCCGGTTCACGGTCGTTTTGGTGATGAATTTCCCATTCGTTTTGACTATCTGGATACCATGGAGGGCGGTCATCTGAGCCTTCAGGTTCATCCATTGACTGAATACATTCAGGAGAAATTTGGTTTGCATTATACGCAGGACGAAAGTTACTACATGATGGAAACCGGAGACGATGCTATCGTTTATCTTGGTTTGCGCGAAGATGTAAATCCGGAAGAAATGTTGGCTGATCTGGAAGAAGCACAAACTGGAGGAAAACCATTCGAAGCCGAAAAACATGTGCAGACCTGGCCGATGAAAAAGCACGACCATGTTTTGATTCCGGCAGGAACCATACATTGTTCCGGAAGAAGTAGCATGGTACTTGAAATAAGTGCCACTCCCTATATTTTCACATTCAAGTTATGGGATTGGGGACGATTGGGTTTGGATGGAAAACCTCGGCCAATCAACATTGAGCATGGCAAAAAGAACATTCAATGGGATCGGACAACAGAATGGACACGAAAAAATTTGGTCAATAACATTCAGATAGTTGCTGAAGGTGATGGCTGGGTGGAAGAATGCACCGGTTTGCACGAAAGCGAATTTATTGAAACCCGCCGCCACTGGTTTACCAAAAAGGTGGAACACCATACCAATGGTGGGGTTCATGTGATTTGCCTGGTTGAAGGCGATGAGGTGATTGTTGAAAGTCCGGGCAATACATTTGAACCTTTCGTGGTGCATTATGCCGAAGTTTTTATTGTTCCGGCCAAAGTTGGTGCCTATACTATTCGTCCGTCCGGTACCGGTGAAGGCCAAAAATGCGGCACGATGAAAGGATATGTAAGGTTTTAGATTGTTGAATTAACTCTGACAGGGTTTTAAACCCTGTCAGAGTTATTAAATAAATAAAGATGAAATGTTAATAGCAAAATATTGATTTACAGGCTATTGATAAAAAAACGAGAATTGATGAACCTGCTTTTTTTAAGCCTCACCCTTCGGGGGAGGTTTGGAGGGGGCTTATATTTTAAGAAATGATATTTTATCCCGGATTTGATATCCAACCCACCATTCAACCCATGGGTTTTACCTATGGTTCCAATGTTTTTGGACCTGAGGTAGAGAACCGCAAATTGGATTCGATTCGGAAAAGTTTGCTCGATCCTGAATGTTCAGGACCTGATCCGGTTTATTCCATTGCAATGGATGTGGGTAAAATGGAGCACCTCCACCTACTCAGGCAACATCACTTGTTATATGGTGCGGTGACATACGCTGCCGGTCGTTTGGGCGATGAACCGGTTCGAAGCCAGGGGCATATTCATAAGGTTTCACCACTTTCAGGCTGGTCAACTCCGGAAGTTTATGAAATCTGGTCGGGCAAAGCTATCATTTACATGCAGGAAACGGCTGAAGATCAGCCGGGGCGATGCTTTTCGGTGCTTGCCAATCCGGGTGATGTGGTGATTGTGCCGCCCTATTGGGCACACGCCACTATTAGCGCTGATGCCAATCAACCGCTCACTTTTGGTGCCTGGTGCGATCGTGAATATGGTTTCGAATACGACGGAGTCCGGGCTCACAAAGGCCTGGCGTGGTTTCCGGTAATTGCCCCTTCCGGAGAAATCGAATGGATGAAAAACCCGAACTATCTGGAATGTGAATTAACAGTAAAAAGTCCTGAAATCTATTCACAGCTTGGAATAGAATCAGGAAAATCGATTTATACTCAATTTGAGGAAAATCCGGAGAAGTTTTTGTTTGTGCCCCAACCGCAATTGGTCAGGGAAGTTTGGGCGAAATTTTTCCCGTAGAAAATCCCTTCCTGCAATACTGCAAGAAGGGATTCGCAATGTCACGATCAATCAAATTATTCAATGATTTCCAGGATGGAATGAATTTCAAGTTTCGGAATCAAAACTGTTGATTTACCATTAGCATAGTTCATATTCAGTTCTTTACCTTCGGGTTGCAAAATAATCTTTGCTGGTTTTGAGGCTGTTTTCAAGCTAACCGTCAGGTCGGTCAGAGAGGGAATTTCATCATATCCGATCGCCGATTGGTTGGTGCTTTCACCTGCAACATTAATCAGATTGACGTAGGTTTTACCTTTCAGCTTGTTTATGGCAACATGCACCATATGCGAACCCGAAACTTCAACCATTTTTTCCGGAGACAGCCGTGAAATCGTTTCGGCAATAAAATCTCGAACTACAAATGTTTTGTACTGAGAATAATCAGATCCTGCATTAAAATAGATGCCGGCAATTTTTCCTTTTCCGACCTGCCTCATTGAAGCTGCAATAGTTTTGCTCTTATACTGGAAATCGCCAACATCGTAGAAATTGGATAATATTTTGCTGTCAGCAGCCAATTCAACCGAAAGCAGAGGTGAGCGAATGCTTCCCAGTCGATTGTTTGCTGAGAGAAATGTGGTTGTTTCGTCGGTCATTTTGGACGACTGAATTCCCAATTCACCTGCAAAAATACCGGTTGCCTGTGCTCCAATAACCAACAGCTTGCCGCCATTTTGTACATAAGTTCGCAGTTCACCAAGCAAAACGGGTTCAATGCTATCACATTCAGGAATTACAATCATCGGATATTGACTTGTTTTTCCAAGCATATTGTGTTCCATCAAAACTTCAACCGGAAGCTGATTGTCGAGCAAAGCATAAAGTGTTCCCCGAAGCTTTTCGGGCGCTCCTGAAAATGCCGACGATGCACTGTGTTGATAAGCGCGGGCAGGGTAAAGCAAAGCAATTTGCGGTATAGCCTGTGCTTTGTGACAGAACGACTGTCGTTCACGGCAGAAAGTTCCCAGCTCCGATAATGTTGTTGCCAGCCAGGGTTTGAGTGACAAGTCGCGGTTTTGCTGGAAATAGAACTGAACCCCACCGCCCATGGCAATGATCTCTGCTGCTTCCTGCTCCAATTGAACGACTGATTTGTTGCTCATCGGCATTTTATCGCCGTTCCATGAAAATCCCCAGGCCATCAAATCCCATGGTTTGCCTTGCGGAGCCATGCAGCGGGCCTCAAAAGCCGAACGGTAAACTCCGTTTTCCGGCGTCACATCGCCCGACAAAAAATCAACCTTGTTTTCAACTTTCTCTGGCATCAGCGACGAATACGACCAATTGCTGGTGATCTGGAATTTCGGGTCGTAGGTATGAATGGCATCCACATATTTTTTCATGTATTCCCGAAAAAGGCCCCGGGTGTATTCCAGATATTTTGGATAATTCGGATCGTCTTTTTTTCTGGGAACTTCTGAATTTCCGGTTTTGTTTTTCCAGTCGTTCAGGACTGCTTTGCTATAATCCGGTTCAACGGCCCAGCAATCGCCATCGATCCAGGCTCCGTCAACATGATATTCACCGCTTAATTCCTTGAGCTGCGGAATCAGAATCTGATCGAGATACGGACTGAAAAACGATATTTTTTCTCTGCTGATTTCTCCCGTGGATTTTACCAGCGCCCAATCGGGATGTTCGGTCGCTGCTTTGGCATCCATTACTCCGGAATAGTGCATGAACAGTGCCACTTTATTCTTTTCGGTCACCTCTCTCCAGAGTTTTAGCGGATCTTTCTGAAAGCCTTTGACATGATAACCAGCTTTGGTTGGATAACTCGAAATTCCGGGGTGACCTTTGCAGTCGATCTGAATAAAATCAGGGCGGACTTTGGTCAGAAAAGTGTCCACCATTTCCGGAGTTAAAGTTCTGCCGGCATCCGTGATATCTTCGCTGGCATGCAAATCGAAATGGACTCCGAAAAAACAATCGGCACGACGAAGTTTCTCTGGATTTTGTGCCTGAGTGGTGAGGTATATCCATGTGAAGAGGATCAGGATTACGAGTATCTGTTTATTCATGGTTCAGGAATATTTTATGAAATGTGAGTTAAAAATAACAAATGTTTTCTTCATTTATCTCAAAAAAAATCCCTTTGCCGTTTCCGGAAAAGGGATTAACTAAAACCTGATTAATAATTAAACTATTTATGAAAAAGAGATGCCCGTTATTTTATGCGATAGATTTGTAGGACATCAAGCATCGCCTGGTTGATTTCGACATTCATGTTTTCATTGGAAGGCTCAAAAGTGATGCTAATCTGATGTTTACCTTTGGTCAGATTCGTTTGCACGGCATTTGTAAATCCCCAGTTCGACCATTCATTGGTTCCACGTTGTGGAAGAACGATGGTTCCGGAAAAGTTTCCATCAATTTTTAAGCTTCGAATTGCACATTTGTTTTCGGTATTGATCGGACCGTTTCCGTTGGCATACCTGAAGTTAAAAGCATAAGTTCCTGAACTGGAAATCTCAACCGGAATGGCAATTGTTCGGTTCACTGTTTTACTGAATTCCACAAAACCATCGCCCTGGAAGTTCTTGAATGAATTGTTTGATTTTGGAGCAAATTTCTCTACTTCAATTGTTTGGACAAATTCTTTACTGACAATAACTACCGGTTCGGATGCAAATGATGGAATATTGTTTGCATCAACTGTTATTACCTGATATTCTGCAAAATCAGTTGGGTCTACTTTTAAGGATGTTTTTGTTGTTTGCTGAATAGGCTTTCCATTTTTCAGAATAGTATAGAATTTCGCGCCTTCAATTGGCTTCCACGAAAGGTTTCCACCTGTATAGCTTACTACTGGCGTTTCCAAGGTGGTATAGTTGGACACTTTATTGATTTTGGATTCCGGAAATTCACGATTTGTCAATACGATTCTGATGTCATGTTTTCCGGTTAAAGTACTTGAAATGGCGGACATTGCCGCGATTTTTCCGTCCAGTTCAAACGATTTGATTTCGTTGCCAAAACCTTCCAGTTCGATCTTCAGGATTGACTTCCGGTATTTGAAATTGGTCAACGAGCGTTTACCGGCTAAAGCCTTTGGAACAAAAGGATGAAACACCAGACTGTCGGCATGAAAATCAATTCCGAACAGAACTTTGTGAACCAGGCTCAGATTGCCGGAAAGGCTCCAAAGCATGTTGCTTGAATTGATTTGTGTTCCGGCAAAATCGCCATTATCGGATACAAAGTTTTCCTTGTTGGTCAGGAAAAGTGCGGCAGGGCGATAAACCGCTGCAATTGATTCTAAAACCGCTTTTTCATTTCCAGCCTTTGCTGAGGCCAATGCCCAGTATGACTGGACAAACGGCCAGACTGCATTGTTGTGATAAGGTGGAATTCCCGGGATTTGTGGATAAATGCACGAAATCCCGAAATCAGTTTCCGGAGTGTTCGCGATAACCGTTTTTTGCTGCTGTTCATCGACAATTTCAAATATGACTGTCAGCGCTTCTCCCAGAGCTTCGGCACGCGAAGAAAGGCTTTTGAAATTTCTTCCGTAGATATATTGTCCGTAATAACCTTTGTCGCTCATCCATAAATGAGCATTGATTCCATTTTTAATGTTGGTAGCTAACTGGCTGTATTTTTCCGCAGCCGCTTGATCATTGAGCAATTTTGCCATTTGTGCAAGTACAATATTGGCCTGATAATGCACCGCATTTGTGCCGAGATTTTCTGATTCGTAAATATCAACTGGTTGCATCCATCGTGGATAAGTTTCTTCCCGCCAGTCGAGAAAGGAAGATTCGCCTCGAACCATGCCGGTTTCTGGGTCATAAGCGTTTTTAAGGTCATCTTCAACAGAGTTTTTGATGATTGAATAAGCCTGTTTCAGCCAGTCCTGCTCGCCGGTCACTTTGTACAATTCCCAAGCAGCCACTGCCCAAATGATGCGATCGGTCGAAGCCGGATAGGCACCGCCTGTGCCCGTATCCTGAATGATTCGCCCGTTTTTCACCTTTCGCATCAAACTATATTTCGCGACTTTCGGTTGTAAATGAGCCATCGAAAGAATGATGCTATAGCTGATATCCCGCGTCCAAACTCCTGCCCATTCTTTACCGGTTCGGAAAGTGCTGTCGGGTTCAACGGCATTCATCATTTCATCCAATGCCAGATTGTAAACTGCATCTGAAATCGGATATCCGGATTGATATTGAGGAAATGCTGAAGTATTGTACACTTGCTTCCAGCTTACAGCTGTTTGCTTTTCATTCGTTTTGGCATTCATAATCAGCGAAGTTTCGAAAATGCCATCTCCATCCGGATCTTTTAGTTCAAGTTCGGGATGATTGTGCAGATTATTGAAATCCCAGATTAAAGGGGCCGAATTTCCGGCTATAAACACACCTTTAAAATCAGCCTGATCTAATTTGTAGCCATTAAATAAAGTGTAAAATCCTTTTTCTTTAAATGCCTGAAATACTTCGCGCATGTCCAAACGAATGTTCCACCGGGTATTTGGCTCCAGATTTACACCTTTGGCGACTGGTAAAATATTCAAATTTTGCTTTCCAAACTGAACAGTTGTTGTACAAGTTCCTTTTTCCGGTTGAAGGGTCACTGCATGATCTTTGCCGGAAACCATTTCATTGTCGCGTGAATTGATGCTGAACTTAAATTGAATGGTTGGATTATATCGGTCTGCCTCTGGACTGCGGTAATTTGAAGTCATATCGGTTGGAGACAGTACTTCTGATTTGAATTCGCTTTGCTCCACCCGGTTGGGATAAATGGTATATGCGTTCGATTTATAAATTACCTGTTCTTCTTTTTGCGCGAGGACGTAGATTTGCACACCGAATGCTATCAAGGTCAGAATTAGGTTTTTTGTATTCATTGGTTTGATGTTTTTGGGATTCAATTCAAGCTAAAAATCTAATTCACCTGAATTTTAAAAACTGCATTTGTTTTTTCAGTAACAACATGTACCAGAATAAGATCGGTTGCCAGAAGGCTCTTCAAACTGATATTTTTACCTGAATAGTCAAGCATTTCCCGATGGATGATTTTCCCTTCAGAATTGAATATTTCCAGATTTGCCTTGGATTCCTGACCTAAGTCAACGGTTACAAAATCGTTGGTTGGATTTGGATAGACTTTGATTTGATTGATTTGATTGTCAATGGTTAAACTCGGAACTTCCCTGACAATTGAATACGCCAAGGTAATATCATTAAATGTGATGGTATATGTTCCGTCCTGAGGGATAGTAAACTTCAGGTTTGGTTTTCCTCCGGTAGTCAATTTGGCAGTGCCGATTAAACCACTGGCATCGCCCCAGTCGTTGCCGCTAAAGTTGAACGAATTTGCAAATTTTAATTCATAGCTGCCGGCTTTAATCGCTACTTTTTCGATTTTCCAGCTATCAGTGGTTAAAGTCATAGCTTTGGCTGCCCAGTTTGAGAATGTACCCGAAACGTACATGGCCTTGTTTAGCTGAATAGTTGGATTGGGTTCAATTTTGTAAGCAAGGGTAGTTTCATTAAATGAAATGTCGTAAAGGGCTGTATTGCTGATATTAAAAGTGATATTTGGCGCACCGCCTGTTGATACTTTTGCCGTTCCTGAAAGCCCAACTGCATTTCCCCAATCAGCACCAGTCCAATTGCTGGTGTTGGCAAATTTGAGCTCATGGGCTCCTGATGCGATCAGTATTGAGTCGTTTCTCCACCACCCATTTTTATTTTTCATGGGCTGCAAAATCCACTTATTAATCGTTCCGCCGATAAACATGCTGGTTCCTACAGAAGTAATTATGTTTTGATCAGCGGCATAAATGTATGATTCGTGGCTGACATTAGTCACCTTAGCGTTTACTTTGACAATTCCGGACAATGAAGCTGTTGTTAGCAAGGTGGCCGTGCCATCATTTCCGGTAATTCCTGAAACTGATTCGTTAAACGAAGCAGAAAAAGTAACCGAAACTGTGGCACCTTCAATCGGATTCCCTTTATTGTCGGTTATGGCAACCGTAGCTGTTCCTTTGCTTTGGTCAACTCCTGAAATTTGTGGTCCGGTAGAAAGTGACTTTACAAATATTGCATCTATTCCGGTAATGGTTCCTGTGCTTGGTACAACTTTAATAATCCGGCATCCATGTGATGGAATATTCGCAGAATATGAACTCGCTGAAACCAAATTACTGTGATCCCATAAATCTCGTATTTGCGCATTTCCCACAATTCCTAACGAACTAAAGTCTAAACTTCTAATTCTTGGGATATTTTCACGATTAAAAAGTCCGATAATCCAATCTCCGTTGGATAGTTGCCCTTTCCATATCTGACTTTCAACTTTGGTCGGGTCGTTTGTTAGTGGTTTCCCAACAAAGCCATCAGTATTTAATGCGGTTAACTCTTTGTTTTGATATAACCAAAGATCGTTTCCTATGGTATTGTACTGGTCTGAAACAGTTAACGCGCCACCCGATATCAGGCAAAGCGACAATACACTTTTCTTTTCTTCGTTGTTTGCAAAAGTATTGAGCCGGATAAAGTCAGGGTCAAGGATTACATTATTTCTTCCGGATAAATATGACCAATACGTCAATCCATCCACCGCATTGGCATAAACCGACCAGCCATCCCGTTTTTGTCCGCGGGCATTTTCGCTCCATCTCGACCACTTTCCTTCACCGGTATCTTCATTAACCCGGAACATGTGTCCATATTGTTTTTCAGCTTCAGCCTCGTTGGTCAGGTTTGGCATCACCAGACTGAGAAATACCCCATTGGCATCAGCCGCTTCCCGCATCCAGCGCAATGCGGTCAAATAATATTCGCGTGGTCTTTTAGGTCCAACTGTTCCCAAATAACGGTCCTGTCCGGTTTCGAACCACGAAAGAAAATCAACCCGAAAGTACTTTATGCCCATATCGGCATAGTATTTCACATATCCTTTCACATATTCTTCGGCACCGGGATGATCGACCTGAACCCAGGCAAATTTTGCATTTTCGGTCGGGTCGAGCAAACTTGAAACGAAAAGGTTGGTGCCAACAATTTTGGTTGTATTATTTCCACTGCCAACATGTACCCACAAAGGATTTCCGTACATACCCAATTTCATTCCCTTTCCCAGCAGGTAATTCGACCACCAGGCAAAATCATGAGTCCAGTATTTTGAGTGAGAAGCCCGGTACCCGTTTACATTCAATTTAGACAGGTCGCCCCAGCCATCCATACAAATCATGTCGCAGCCCTGACTTTTCAAGTTCTTTTCCACCCAATCGATATTGGCCGAAAGTTCAGATTCAGGAATGTAATTTTCAGTAACTCCCTGTTGTTCCTTCAGGATATGGTGTTCATAAACACTCCAGTAGAAAGGGGCTTTGTATGGGTTATTCTGACTAAAACCCGATTGGCCGAGTATTAACAAGCATAGGATAATTGGAAGCGAATAAGTTTTGAATTTCATTTGATGTATTGTTCCGTAACTATTTGCAGGTTAGGGTTCTCTATTAAATTTCCTGTGCGGAGTTACATTTTAAATTACTAATTATCTCTTTGACGAAGCACTTAAATCGGTCGGAAAATTCTCTACTTTGCGCCTTTTTTTTATTGATTTTTGCCCTCAACTAAAAGGTAGATAGCTGATAATCCTTTTATTTTCATTCGAATTCCTTGCCTGGTGTTTTTTGTAAAGGCAGGTATTTTTTTAATACTTTCTGATGGTCCACCCTTAGAATACTTAGAGTTTGAAATTCCATTTACAGCAATTTTTTCAGACCAGATATTACCATCTTCATATTTTGATAATTCATACCAGTAATAATTGTTACCAATACTAAAATTAGGCAAATCAATCTGGAATGTCTGATCAGTAGCGGATTTATTTATAATTACCATTCCAATACCTCCGCTTTCATACGACGATGCAAAACACAATAAACTATCTAAATCGGGAACAATTTGATTTTTAACCATTTTGTCACCGATTATCTTGTTCAAATAGTACAAATGATAAAAAGTTGGATATGGTTCTGATTCTGGCAGCACGGGGTCCTTATGACTAAACATTCCAAAGTCACCTTTTTCGCCTTTCCAATAATCGTTTAAGGAAAAAAAGCAGGATGCACCAAACCCAATTTCCTGCATTTTACAAATAGCAGCTATTGCCTGTAAGCCACCGGCTTGTGTTGTTTGATGCGGTTGTTTAATATTCCATTCGGTTAATGCTAAGGGAACTTGCTCAACTTTAGCTTCATCAAGTTTTCTATATATAAAATCCTGAATCTCTTTTGAAACGCTGAAACTATTTATTATATCATTGGGCGTTTTTTCGTTTTTATTCAAAAAGTAGGAGTGTACTGAGATAAAATCAGCATAGTTGCTTCCATCCCTATTTCTTAACTCTTGTGCTAAAAGACTATTCCAGTTTTTTGTAACATTCATACCACTACCATCCCAGATTTGATCATCATCGCCAAAGACTGCGCCAATGAATATTTCAGTTCCAATCTGTTTTGCTGCAGCTCGCATGGAATCGGCAAAAATTTTAAAATGTTCGCCATAGAGCTTACCATTAACATATTCGGGTTGACCATCTTTGTTCAGCATGGTGTCAATTCGAAATCCACCTTCCCAGCAGGCATAGGTTTCATTGCCTATTTCCCAATATTTTGTTCTTCCATTGTCAAACCTAACCCAGTCTGCGGCGAGTGATGCTGCTTTTTTAACTGGATTTGCACTTGTACCGTAACGAGCATAAGGATAATTTACTGTAATTATTCCTTCTGCTTTTACTGAATGAAGAAATGCATAATACCTTGGAGTGTTCATTTTCCAGTTAATATCTGCCTTGCCGTCCGAAAAGTCAGACCATTCGCCATTATAAGTTAATGATTTGGAAGGTAAATCATCTGGAAGCCCGTTAAAGAAATACATGTTGCTGGCATCTCCACCCGGAAACCTTATGATACTTGGATTCAGTGCATTAACATATTCTAATAATTTATGGTCTTCCAAATAATTGCCAGTGTAGGTTGTCGCATTGATGCCTGAAATGAATCTGGAAACCTTATTCAGAATGATATCAGAACTCACAGTAATATTGAAACTTACATTTTCAATCCGTTTTTCAGAACTTTTAATTGATTGTGGTTTTTTAAAAGGCTTACCTTGCCAGTCGTTAAGGAATATTGATTGATTGGAAAAACTGCCCTGTCCACTTGTATTATTCGATATTATATTGGCTAAAATCAGTATGATTGTTACATTCTTCCAGAAGAAGTTAAATTTCATATTTCAATTTCCCTCATATTTGCTTTGAACCTTTAATTGTGGGTGATAATTCTACAAAATTTATTACTCCGACGACTACAAGTCATCGGAGTAATAAAATGGACAGGTCTATTTTTTTATAAACTTCACTGCAGCGTATGAATTTTTGTTGTCATTTAGTTTCAGCAGGTATATTCCAGTTTTCAGATCATCAACATTGATTATTCCATTGGATGAATTACCTTCTTTTAACATAGCTCCTGTAATGTTAAACATCTGATAATTAAACTGGTTGATATATGTAACAACCAGCTTTTCATCCACCATATTCGAAAGAAGCATAATTTCTTTTGAATAGGCTTTTATTTGATTTCCGGAAGTAGCCGCATTAATAAATTCAACTTTAAAGTTCTTCACATCTACATTGATGTCGTACCACCCCGCTACACCAATCTTCCATTTACTGTCATCAGCAGCGCCACCGGTATGGTAATACATCTTGGTTGTATCGTTCGTGTCTTTCATGTACATATCCTGAGCCCAATCCGTTTGCTGGTTGATCGGAAATTTTAATTCTCCGGGAACCAGGTATTCATAGGATGAAAACAAAAACGATGAATCAGCATCCTGACTAAATTGAATTGCATTACTAATATCCCAACCAATGGAGGTAGCTGAACCAACCATATAAATCTGGATTGGCTGATATTTAATTGCTGAAAGTGCGAAATTTAATTCAACATGATACCAGCCCGCTTCTTTTACTTTCCATTGGACATCATCGCTGGCTCCGCCAATATGTTTGTAAAATTTCGTACTATCCGAAGCATTGCACATGTACATGTTTTGACCCCAATCCGTATTTCGGTTCACAGGAAATTTAAAAGATCCGGGTTTTAGCAAACCATCCCAGATAAAGGTATTCCCTGATTTTGCAAGTTGAACCGCTTTATCGATTGCCCAACCGTTTGGTGTCGCATCGCCAACCATATATAATTGAGCCGGAACAGACGAAGGATCGAAATTCAGGATTATTTCAACATACAATGTAGCGACATCAATAGTTACCGTATAATTTCCTGCTTCGATAATTTTCCATTTATTATCGTCAGGTTGTCCACCGATATGCAAATAGGCCTCCGTATCATTATCCGGATTTTTCATGTACATATTCTGATTCCAATCAGAATTCCGGTTTACCGGAAACTTGAATTCGCCAACAACTAAATTGCCTTCATAGGTATATACATTCCCATTTTGCTTGAGTTTTATGGCCTTGGTGATATCCCAGCCAATAGGCGTGGCGCCACCAACGATAAAAAGCGAATCTACCGTACTGGCAAAACTTTTTGAAATGGGTAAAATGATTATTACCAGGGCAAAAATGATAAGGTAAACTTTCTTCATAGCTTTTGTTTTTATGGATTAATAATTAGTTGAATTTCTATTTCAGCAGGATAAAAGTATATCCTTTCAGGCCGGAAGATTTTTGTTATTTGCATAAAGTAGTTTTTATAGTAATTTAAGAAGCTTAATGGTTTGTTATCCTTTATGTTACGATCTTTGTGAGCGAAAAAAAAGTAGTGATTTTCAGACAAAAAAATGGACTTCAGGGATAAATTAACCCTGAAAGTCTGACAAAAGTATGATGATCGTTATTTCTTAAATGTGCCTATTTGCATCACTTTAGATTCAAATTCATCGCGCGGACCTTTAGCTTTGTTTCTGAATTTTGTACGGAAGTTGTAAATTGTAGTGACAGAATACCGAAGGAAGAATGAGATTTTCTCGCTGTCTTTAATTCCAAGGCGAATCAGAGCAAACACCCGCAAACCGGAATTCAGGATTTCTCCTGATTTGAGTTTAATTTCGTCATCATCAATCAGCAAATCACTGATTTCTTCAATAAAATCCGGAAAAAGTTGGATGAAAGTCCGGTCGAAATTGGCATAAAACTCTTTGAGTTCTTCATCAATAAACTTGGTTGACACAATTTCATTGAGCAAATCATCCACCTTTCCTTTCAAAGACAATTTATGTAAATGGCGTCGGTATTCGTCCAGCTTGTTGATGTAAACCGAACACTGATCCATAAACCGGCCAATATAGACTTCTTTTATCAGGTTGGCTTCCAGTAAAGTATGATTGGTTTCTTCCAGCTGAATATTCGTTGCCGACAGCTCCCTGTTCAGGTTGTTTAGGAGTTGGTTGGCGTCGTTCAGGTTTTTTCGTGCCACGGCCAGCTTTTTCATTTGCCGGTAAACCAATATCACTGCGACCATCAGTAACAATGACAAAATACTGATGCTGATCAAGGTGATCATCATCAACCTTTGTCGTGCCTTGGATTGCTGCTGATAAGCTTTGTCAATGACCGGCATCATTTTCGAAATTTCGTATGTACGTAGCCTGGCATTGCAAAATAATGCGTCATCAAGCGATCGTTTCATATATTGATATGCCCGGTCAAGGTCACCATCTTCGTACAACAGAAAGGCCAGATTGCGCAGCGAAATGTATTCCTTGGTTGCCGATTGTAAATCGTTTATAGCAGAAATTACTAACCAGTGTTTCTCAAGTCCCCGGTCATTTTTACCCTCAAAAGCCAATGCAATACTATAGGCAATAATAGCTTTGTCGTGAATATTTTCCTGAATGGTTGGATAATATTCCAGCAAAAGTTTCAGCGCTTCATCGTATTGTTTGCCAACAATAAGCTGATCAGACTTTACCATAACATGAGGCTCTGAATTCTTAGCATTCACTATTAACAAAGAATCGCGGAATGCAGCTGTAACTTCCTCGTAATGGATTTTATCCTGACTTGAAGCGGCATAATCGGCCATAAAGCCGTAAACTGTCCGGTAAATATGAAAGTAATAAGCTTTTAAGTCTGGCGTTTCGTTGATGTTTACTTTATTGAGTATGTCCATCGACTCTTTGTACATACCAGCAATTCCCATGATTGATGCAAGATTCAACCTTGAATCTGTGAGACTTCTTTTATCATTTAATTTCTCGGCGATTTGCAGTTTTTTTCTGGCATAAATCAGCGCCGAATCTGATTTATAAGCACTGTATTCATCGTACAATTTACCGCAAACATCATATCGTTGATTGTCGGTCGAAGCTTGTTTCAGCAAAGCTTTAAATTGATCCAGCTTTTCTTCTTTTTGGTTCGAATAGATCTGGAAATTTTCTACCGTTTGATCCAGCACCATTAACAACGAATCAGTACTGTTTTGTGCCAGAAGTGAAACCGGAAAAGCTAAGAACAGAACTATGGAGAAGAATCTATTCATAAATCCTAACATTTTGACCGGTTCCTGACCTATAGTCCGGTTTGAGAATGATTTTCTTGACGTCCTTTCAGCTTTATTTATTGAAGTTGGTTTATTTTTTGAATCAATTGATCAATTTCAATTTGTCCGTTTACCAATTCAATAGTCAGGTCGAAGTTACGGATTTCTCCTGGTTCAAGGTATTCCAATATTCCGTTCTCCGTTGCATCTTTCCGTCCACCCACATAGCAATTGCAGGGTTCCATTCCCATCACGTAATCGCCTTCACCCATTTGCTTCCATTGGGTAAAGTTGAAAAGCTGATTTTTATTGAAGTGAATTGCAGCGCCAATTTCAAGCTTTTGATTGATCAGGGCAACGCAGGTTTCCCCATTCTGATCTGATTTCAGGTTGTGATAAAAAACCTGCTCGGCATAATCCGGAGTTGGCGGCTGGCATTGGTTGTATTCCTTTTCACCTGAAATTGCTTCCTGATCACGGGGAGTCAGTTCCCCGGTTGGAGTCACCAGAATGGCATTTTCATCCAACAACGGATATCCCATGTTGAAGTGGAACAACAGCATGAGCGCTTCCTTTTTGAATCCCTGATTCTCTACCTTATTTTGCAGGATAATCTTGTTCTCTCCGTATTTGCAGATGATTTTCCGTTCAAGCACGATGTTCTCACCGAAAAGCCTGGCTTCACGCATCTTTCCGCTGATTGTCAAAACAGGAACATCATCAATCCATTCGGTAGTTCCTGAAACTTCTTCGCCGGGAGTATTCGAAATCCTTCCGTGGAGCGGAAATGATTCGCCATCCACTTCACAGGGAGAACCTACATTGCGCAAACCGCAGGTCGTCAGGAAACCTGCAAAATAACTTCGCAAAAAACCGATTCCGTTTTCATCATAGTATTCAGGAGCAACAATCCCGTTTTTTGTGATGTAACTGCAGTTGATGCCTTTAATCGACAGTCCGGAAATATCGAGACAACGGTCGGCAAGGATTGTAAACTCAAGCCCCGAGCCGGTTTTAACATCGAAAGATTTTACGCCTTTCGCTTTTCCGCCGGAAAGGGTATATTCTTTAATTCCAAAAAGCTGACTAACGTTTCCAACGTATTTCAGCATTTGCCGTTTATTCAAATTCGTTTTTGTCATTGTCATATTATTTTAAACATTTGATAATCCTATTTATTAAATTCGTTTACAGCTTCAAACATGGCCACAATATTTTCCGGCGGAACGTCAGGCATAATGTTGTGGACCGTCGTAAAAACAAATCCACCGCCAACCGAAAATGCTTCCAGGTTCTTCTTTACATGATCTTTTACTTCTTGAGGAGTTGCCCTGTTTAGGATGCTTTTGGTATCGCAACCACCACCCCAAAAGGTAATATCCTTGCCAAATTCCTTTTTCAGCCGCCATGGTTCCATGTTAATGGCATTGATCTGAACCGGATTCAGAATTTCAAAGCCTGCATCAATCAATTCCGGAATCAGTTCATAGATGCCACCACAACTGTGCAGCATGGTATGTGCTGAGGAATTGGCTTTGACATAGTCGCACATCATTTTGTGTCGTGGTTTGAAAAACTCGTTATACATCTCCGTTGATATAAATGGTCCACTATTCATACCTAAATCATCGCCAAATTTGATGATATCCACCACATCGCCTACTGCTTCGATTGTTTTTTGCAACCCGCTCATGTGACTCTCCATCAACGCGTCCAGAAACCGGTGGACCTCTTCGGGTTCGGCCAGCAGATCCATCAGGAAATTGTCCATTCTTCGGATGAAAGTGCCCCATTCGAACAGGTTGCAGCCAATTCCCAACAGCAATGCCTTGTCGGTCTTTGATTTTAAATCGATGGTTTTCTCACGCAGCAGTTTCCAGAAGTCCTTTTCTTCTGACCAGTCCCAGGGAGTAAAACCAACACCGCCCCAGATCACCCGTTTCATATCTTTTGACAGATTTTTATAATCTGACGGATAACCATTAATATAAGGGAAAATGGTCTGATCGAAAAAAGTTGCTCCAAGTGGCATCCGGCCAATGATTTCGCCTGTAGATCCGTAGATAACATTTGAATCATCTGGCAGTCGCTGAGTATTCAACCAATGCGGATAGAGTGCCCGATGTCCGGAAATGATCTCGATTTCTTTCCAGTAATTTTCGTCCGTATTGAAATGCCGGCCAATGTCAATCACATCTACCCCAAAATGATTCAATAACTCCATTTCGGGTTGAGCAACTTCCTGTATCACATCATAAACCTGAGTTTTCAGATGCGACTTTCCCAAATATTTGATCAGGTTTTGGTAGGCAACAACCGAAATTCCTGAACTTGGTGTAGCACCCAGATCAATTGGAACCCGGTCCGGCTTCTGATGATTAATTGCTGCAAGAATTCGTTCCCGAGGTGTCATGAATTTAACTGTTTAAAGAAGAATCCGATTTCTATTCCAAATATAATTCGCGATTGTCAGCTAAACAAAAAGGTTTATCAGCTACGCGGAAATGTGGATTGTGTTTATTCCGATCTATAATACTTTATCCCTGCCTGCGGCTGGCAGGCGCTACGCGGAAAGTTCTCCGTAGGAGATTTAGTATTGTAGAGAAATCAAGTCCTCATCGTAAAATACCTCGTAGAGGTTAAACTATACTATGTTTTTAATTAATTTTTGTACCCCAGTTTTTATTTGGCCGGTCGCCCATCAACAACTCAAGTTTGCCTCCTTTTACAATGTCGGTATGACTAATAAAAGGTCTGTTCAAAGCTTCTCCATTTAATTCGGCCGATTGGATGTATTTATTCTTCTTCGAGCAATCTTTAGCAATGACCGAAAAGGTTTTGCCATCGGGAAGCTGAATTTTCACCGAGTTGAAAAACGGACTTCCGATAGCATATTCGCCACTTCCTGGAGTTACCGGAAAAAATCCCATGGCCGAAAAGACATACCAGGAGCAAAGTCCGCCGCCATCCTCATCGCCCGGAATTCCCAATGGGCGGTCATCGAACCACATATCCATAATTTCGCGAATCCGGCGCTGAGTTTTCCAGGGTTGTCCGGCGTAATTGTAAAGGTATGGGATATGAAGCGAGGGTTCATTACCAGCCACAAACATGCCGTTCAATCCTGATGAATCAGGAGATCTACCCATAAACTGCCATTTCGAAATGTGGGTTGGTTCGTTAAAAAGCGCATCCAGCCGGTTGACGAAAGCATCGTTTCCTCCCAGCAATTTGATCAAATCAGGAATATCCTGCTGAACGCTGAAATTCCAGGTCCATGCATTGTTTTCGGTGAAATAGGAGCGGCTACCAACTCCTCCTGAGAGCTGCGGATCGAAAGGTGTAATCCATTTGCCATTCGCCATTTTGGGTGCAAAAAATCCGGTTGCCGGATTAAAAACATTCCGGTAATTCTTTGACCGTTTCAAAAAAAAGTCGCAATCTTCATTTTTACCCAAAGCTTTAGCCAACTGAGCCAGACACCAGTCATCGTAGCTGTGTTCAAGTGTTAAGGAAACAGCCTGTCGTTTTTCAAAGCCATCAACCATTTTAACAGTTTCTGCACTGTCTTCCGGAAGGGCCGGATACCAGCCATTTTTCAGGTAGAAACTATCAAGAGAGCACATGGGACCGGTTCGCCAAGGAAGCATGGTTGCATGAGTTGCGTTCCATTTCAATCCTTCATAGGCTTTTTCAACCTCAAAGTTGGTTGCTCCTTTTTGATAAGTATCCCAAACCAAAGCGGCAGAATGGAATCCGATCATTGCAGGGAAATCGCCGTAAAACTGAGGGAATCCGGGCATCCAGCCACTTTGCTCATACATTTTGGTATATGACTCCACCATATCTGCCTGTTGTGAGGGATTAAGAATCAGCATTAATGGGTGAAGGCTACGATAAGTATCCCAAAGCCAATCGTCCACAAAGAATGGGCGCCCGCCGTCCTCATGAACCTTGCAATCGTATCCACTGTAATACCTTCCATCTTCCGAAATATTGACCATTCGCTCTTCGCAGCGGTAAAGTGAAGTGTAAAAAATCCGTTTCTGACGTTCCGTTCCACCATCAATTTGAATTTTACCCAGTTCGTTTGCCCAAATCTGGTGACCTTCTTCCTGGATGGATTCAAAGCTTTTACCATTCGTCTCTTTCTGAAGATTTTTGGCAGCCTGATTTTCATCGATGTAGGAGATTCCTATTCGAACTTCCAGAGGAGCTTTCAGTCCTTCAAATTGGGCAAGCAAACCAATTTCATTGGTTTGAGTTTCTGCATCAGAAGCTGTTTTCGCAGGTTCGAAATTAACAGAATAGGAGAATGGCTGGCTGAATTCGGCATGGAAATACTGACGTGTTTTCTCAAATTCCTCCCATCCCTCAACTATATTTTTGTCAATTCCCTGAAAAAAAGCTTTCTGGCTGGAACGAAAAATCACCTTGGCTAAAGGATTTGTGCCGTAGTTAAACCGGTAAATTACAGCACGTTCAGTGGTCGTCCAGTCTGCCTCAATCCCGGAATCTTCAAGCAAAACCTTGTGGTACCAAGGGTGAACTTCTTCCTGATCGTGGTCGTAGGTTGATGCGTATTCATCCCGATTCAGGTTTAGTTTTCCGGAAGTTGGCATCAACTCAGTCACATGGCCCATGCGGTAGGCGGGCATATTCAGGGCAAAACCGTAGATTTTATCGCTCAGGTAGCGGTCGTTCAGTCCTGGTTTGGTAATCGGAAACACGCGGACCATGCTGTGCGGACGATGTACCGTCGGGTTTTTGGTTGTCAGCAAAGTGGCAACGCTGCCGATGTTTGGATCGATATATTGGGTTACGTCTTTTTGATGGCACGAGGCGAATAAAATAATGAAAAGAATACCAAGTAATTTATAATGTTGATTCATAGTTTATAATTAAGCCCCCTCCAACCTCCCCCGAAGGGTGAGGCTTTTAAAAGCAATGTCATCATTTTTGGTTTTATAATCATTCCCGTGTATGTCAAAATTTGGTCATGGAAGATTCTTGATGTATCTTTAAAACTGAACTTCTACAAACTTTACTTCAAATGGGTTGAACTTGATGGATTGTACCGGTTTCCCAATTTCTTTTCCAATCGCATTGACTTCTGTTATCTGCTTGATTGAACGTCCGGCAATCTTCGATTCCAATTTTAATTCCGCTGTCTTACCTTCCAATTCCCTGAAATGAAGCAAAATGGAAGCTGGATTTTTAAACGATGGCCGGCTGTTGATTAGAATCGCATTGGATGAACCGGTGATTTTCAGAGTTTCCAAAATCGGTGATTGAAACTCATTTTTTCCGGCAGGGAAAGTTCGGGTCGCAAAAGCGTTTCGCTCGCCCCAGGCAAATTTTGTAGCGCTGGTATTCGTGGTGTCCTTGGTTGAGGTAATCTGGTAGCCCCAGTGGAAGCCGCCTTCCTGAAAGGCCCTGAAATTGGTAAACCAGTAATTGTTCATCACCCAGGAATAAAGCCAGGTTTTACCTGGTTTTGGATTGGCTTCGAATTTGCCCATGTTCAAATCGCTGAACTGCCACAACGGGATTTCGTTGCTGACCACAACAATTTGACTGTTCGTGCCCCGAACCAATACGAAATTTTGTGCTGCATTCCAGTCGGTAGAAGAACCGGGCAATTGCTGGCCTTGCGAAAGAATTCCGCCAATGGTTTCGAAAACTATCCTTGATTTGGGCAAGGTAAACGGGAAGGCCACATAAATCGCTTCCGGCGAGGTCACGATTTCTTTCGCTGCATGGTATTGAAAATCAATTTTCTTGACATTTTTGAACAGCCTGATTTCAAGTTCCATTCCTTTGGGTTCATTCTCTTTTCCCTTTTCGCAACCTTCCAGATCCGCTGAGATTCGAAGGCTTTCCCAAACCGGCCCGTTGGTTCCCTTTTCAATTTTGACATTCGAAACTGTTGAATGGGACGGTGTCATTTTGTTCCGGTCAGGAAGTGTTTCATGAATGACTTGCCCTAATTTCCATGGATTTTGCAGATCAACCAAATCCTGATTCAACGCTTTATCAAACAGACTGCTGATGGCTCCTGAAGATTTATCAATCACTATTTTGTAGTAGGCATTTTCAAGTGTTTCAGTATTTGCATTTTCTTTGGCTTTTTCCTCCGGTTCGTTGGTGACCTCAATCTTTAAGGCTTTATAGCCCAATGCCGGCACATTCGGAACATCCAAAATCCAGTAGGCACCTTCGCGGCGTTCGCGCACAACCTGTGCCGTAATCGCTTTTCCCGTGGAGATATCCGTAATTTTAAATTGTTTGTGAAGCGGAAGAATCTGGTAATCGATGAAGAGTTCAACCGCTCCCGAGCGTTCCCAACCCATGGAGTTGACCACATAAATCAGTGGGAAATCAGCTTTTTTCAGGTATTCCTGCAAACGTGCCAATGCTTCTTCATTCAATAAGGTTACTTTTTTCAGGGCTTCCCAGGCATATGCGCCTTTTTGCAACCATTGCCGGGTTGAGTTTTCAGAATAAGGCCGGTCGATGCTTTCATCTGCGCCGCAGGTGTGCTCATCGAAGAAAATGGCATTCTCGCTGATGTGATTCATGTTGGCCTCCAATGCCGGATTTTGTTCACCGCCAAGCATCGAAACCATGGCAAACATGCCTTCATCAACCTGTTTCAGGTTCTGCGTTTTTCGAACTTCCGCCGTTTCACGCGAAGTTGAGCCATAACCATCGGTCCACCAGTCGAGCCAGGCATTCCGGTAAACGGGTAGGGTAGCGGCATAGTTTTTTTCCACATATTCGAAAAACTCACTGACTACCGAAAGCTTAAGTTTTGGAGATTCATATGTTTCATTCCACTTCCTGATTAGTTCACAGGCAGCTGTCGAAGGTGGCGCATTGTCGGTAAAATAGCCTGAAAATTGGATGCCAATGCGGTCGAACGGATATTTCTTTTCATCGAGATTGGCCAGATGATCGAGTAATTTCTCCGGAATTATTGCTTTGGATTCGAATCCGAAGAAATTGCCGGTCATGTAATGGTCGGCACGAAAGGCGAGCAGTTTTTCGCCCGAAGGAGCTTCCCACCAAAAGCAGGTAGGTATTTCAAAAGGAAGGAGCGAGCGGGTTTTGTTGATTCCCATGTCGAGGTATTTGACTCCCGTATTTTTAAAATAATCGGGCATGCACCAGGCTATTCCGTTCACGTCATCCTGCATGGCAGCTTTTACCGGTATACCCAGTTTGCTGAATTCCTTTAATGGCTGAAGAAAATCGGTCATGATGTTTTCGTCCGAGATTTCGGCCATGTTGCAATACATTCCGGTTACTTCAATTCTACCTTCTGCAATCCGTTTCTTCAAACGTTCAATTTGAGAGGACGGGCGTGAGCGTAAATATTCGCGGGTCACCCAGGCTGATTCGCAGGTCCATCGAAATTTGGCCTCATCGGGCATCGCATCGGTCTGATCGCAGTAATCCAGCGCATAATCGATGTAGCGCATGTGTTCGGCGAGTATTTCCGATTGCGGACGCGTGTATCCGATATCGGTATGCGAATGCTGAACCAGATAGACTTCCCATTTCTTAACCGGCGTGATTGTAAACGGATAACTGCCAGCCAAATCAGCATCACCTTTGATTGAAATGTTTATTTTCTTTGAGGATGAAACCGCTGGAACATTTAGTAAGATAAGGTTGTCTCCCTTTTTAACCGCAGTTTTTTGTATTTGCTTTCCGGAGATAAAAAATTCAATTTCAGAAGTTTTTTCTGATTTGAAATCAGTCAGGATTTGCTGAACCATTTTACCCTCTTTATGGAATAAAACCGGAGCATTTCTGAATTTTACAGCTGCGTTTTTTTCTATTTTACCAGCAAACAGAAGGTTGGTGAGAATGAAAAAAGCGGCAAGAATTGAAATAAGATTTTTCATGGTTCAGGTTTTTATTCAGGTTAATGGTCAATGAGGTAAAGCTTTCCGATAAATTTTCTCCTATTTTTTCTCCAGATTTCTGAAATAAATGAATGTCAACACCGAAACGCCAATCATCAAAACGCCGGTTGCAACGGCGCTTATCTTGAAAAATTCGACCCAGCTGATTTTTGTGGTACTGAAATTTTTGAACAGAAGTACGCAGGTACTTCCGAAATAACCGGCAGCATCCGAAACATACATCAAAAACCCAATGTTGCTTTTGAACCTGAAATGCGCGATCCACCGTTCGAAAAAGAAGGATTGGTAAGTAATGTATGGAAGATACATGGCGAAACCTGCAATTACCATCCATTTTACCGGGTCAAGATTTCCGGATATGAACAGCAGAGTGGTTGTCAGAAGCAATATTCCGCTCAGAAAAATGATTCCGATATTCGAAAAAAATGCAATCCGGTTATTCCGGATCAAAATCATAAGTGCAACAATGGCCAGAACGCATACCGCAATCGGAACTTCAGACATGATAAGCATTTGGGGCGTATTTTTGAATCCCAGTCCTGTCCAGAATTCTACGGCAAAGTTGTCGCGAAGATCCCTGAAGATGGTAAGTCCGACATAAATCACCACAGCGAAAATAATTCCCGGGGCAAACTGCCTGAAAAAGTTCATGCGTTGTTTATTATCCATCGGTATTCGTTCTGTTCGCAAAGCCACGTCAATTTCATCGGGAGGCGGCAATTTATGCAACATGTAGATTCCGAGCAGCAATACGGGAACAAAGATAAGTCCGGTTAAAAACGGCATCCACATTTCCGGAACATGAAAGTGATCCATCATAAAACGTCCGCAAGCCTTTACCAGTCCTGAAGAAAGAATAAAACTTGAAGCCATTGCCGAGCCCAAAAGTTCGGTGTACCTGCGGCCTTCCACATAGCTGAAGACCACGCCCCAGATCATACCCAGCGGCAAGCCGTTCAGAAACATAAACGGGAAATTGTATGGATACGGAATAATGGCAAACATCAGGAGAAATGCCCAGGCTGTACCCATCAGAATCAGCAATAGTTTTGTCCGTTTTTCGTGATTAAGTTCTGAGATGATCTTTATCCCAAAGAATTTGGATAGGGTGTAGCCAATTAACTGAGAAATAATCAGCAAGATTTTGTAGTCGATTCCCCAAAGCGAAAGTCCGTCGAATGTCGCCGCCGTGAAGGGTTTCCTGAAAGCATACATGCTGAGATAGGTAATAAAAGCAGCCAAAGCAGCAAACAAAACAAAACGAATCTCACGGACACTTAGTTTGGGTTTTGGCAGCGTGTTTGTTGATGTCATAAGTTCACATTTATAGGGCAGAAATTTCAAAATAAATGTAGATAAAAAATAACAGAGTTCTAATTTAATATTACCCCACAATAATGCAATTTTACCTTTGCTCAACGGTATTTTGTCCAAATCGTTTTAACTGGACCAGTTTCAGGCTATTCTTTGGACTTCAGGCAAAGGCGTAATTGTTGCGGTGATTGTGGCACACAAAAATGCCTGTCACATCTTTCAGACTTACTCCTGATGTTTTCACAGCCTGGGAATTTGCTAAGAATTAGCGTGTCACTCAAAATGCAATCAAAAATCGCAGATATTTTTCATAGGGATTTCAGGTTAGTTTCCATCTATTATCGATGGCCAAAATTGACCATCAACGATGGAGATACTTAATCTAAAATCCCAATGTAATTTTAGCTGAAACACTTGATTAGTTGATTTACTGAAGCTTCTCTTTCAGGAAATTAGTCATTTTGGTATAGAGTTGCAGGGAAGTATTTCCGCCTCTGATTCCATGATTCCGGTTGGTGTAAATGGCCATATCGAATTGAACTCCGGCCTGAACCATGCGTTCGGTAAATTCCATCGTATTCTGCAAATGCACGTTGTCATCGGCAGCACCATGAATAATCAGGAATTTTCCTTTTATTTTTTCTGCATGCGAAAGCGGCGAATTGTCATCGTAACCATCCGGATTTTCTTTTGGAGTCCGCATGAACCGTTCGGTGTAAACACTGTCGTAGAACCGCCAGTTGGTGACCGGTGCAACAGATATTCCGGCCTTGAACACATCAGCGCCTTTTTCCATGCAAAGTGCTGACATGAAACCGCCATAACTCCATCCCCAGATCGCGATGTTGTTTTTATCGACAAATGGCAATGATCCCAAATATTTCGCGGCTTCAACCTGATCGTCTGATTCGTATTTTCCGAGTTGCATATAGGTCATTTTCCGAAATTCTTCGCCACGGGCACTGGTTCCGCGAGGGTCGACACAGGCAACAACAAAACCTTCCTGTACCATATAATCATCGTATCCAATGCTCCAATGATCGAGAACCTGTTGCGAATTTGGTCCGCTGTACTGGGTCATTACCACTGGATATTTTTTCGCAGGATCAAAATTGACCGGTTTGAGCATCCAGCCGTTTAACTCAACACCTTCCGAAGTTTTAAAAGTGAAGAATTCTTTTTTGCTGAGCTGATAATCTTTCAGGAGTGTTTTCAAGGTTGAATTGTCTTCCAAGGTACGGATGAGTTTGCCGGTTTGATCACAAAGGGTGGCCAGATTGGGCGTTTCAATATTGTTGAAATAATTGATGTAATATTTCATTCCATTGCTGAAATCGGCATTATTGGTTCCAATTTGTGTCGAAAGTTTACCTGATTTTTTGCCGTCAAGGCTGACAAAGTACACTTCGCGTCGCATAGGAGATTCTTTGGCTGCCTGGTAATAGAACAACCTTTTAACCGGATCGAAACCATAAAATTTGGTTACATCATATTTTCCATCGGTCAGTTGTTTGACTTCAAATCCCTGACGGTCATAAAGGTAAAGGTGTGAATATCCGTTTCGTTCACTGTTCAGGACAATATATCTATTGTCAGGCAGAAAAATGAAATTGTCGTAGAATGCCTCGTCAATGTACCTTTTATTTTTTTCAGTAAAGAAAGCACGGGTATCGCCGGTAAATGGATTTGCCAGAACAATATCTACTTGGTTTTGTAAGCGGTTGACTTTCATAATGGCCAGATCAGTAGCATCGGCAGTCCATCTGATGCGTGGGATATATTGTTCCTTATCATCTCCGATTTCTGCTGTCACACTGCTTTTAGCCTTTAAATCGTAGATGCGCACACTTACAACCGAGTTCTTTTCTCCGGCTTTCGGATATTTGTAACTGGTATTTCCGGGATATAGTTCATATTCTTTCATAGCCGGTTTTTGCCCCTGGTACATTGGAATGTTGAACATTGGAACTTCCGTTTCGTCGAACTTGATAAAAGCCAGAAATTTACTGTCGGGTGACCACTCAAAAGCCTTGCTGAAGCCGAATTCTTCTTCATAAACCCAGTCGGGCGCACCATTGATAATTTCATTGGTTTTACCATCGCGGGTAACCTGACTTTCGGTGCCGAATTTCAGGCTTTTGATAAAGATGTTGTTGTTCCTGACAAATGCAACACGTTCGCCATCTGGAGATAAAGTAGCCAGTTGTTGTGATCCGTTTGCAGAAAGTGGAGCCATTTCTTTGGTAGTCTGGTTCCAGATGAAATATTCGGCGGTAAAGGAATGGCGGTAAATAGACTGGCTTTTTGTTGTGAAAAGAATTTTTGATTCATCGGTACTGAAATCGTAATCGCTGAATTCTGAAAAGCCTGGGTTTTCAATTTTTGATAAATCAAACACGACTTCGAGCTTTTCGCCGGATTTATAACTGTATTTAACAATCTGATTGCCTTCTTCCTTTTTGGTATAGTTCAAGCCATCACTCATCGAACGAAATCCTGAACTGTTTTTTTGCTGAAAAGTTCGTTTGGCTACTATATCGGTCAACTCAATTTTTTTTTGCGCGAATCCAATTAATGAGATACTTACAAGTAGTGCTGTCAGGAGCTGTCTGAAATTCATATGGATTGAAGTTTGTGGTTTTTTAGTGTGCCAAAAATCCAATTTATTTTCCATATAAAAAAGCGAATGGCTCGTATAACATACATTCCAGATTATTTTAGGAACTGATTCAGATTTTTGGAAAAGATTAAATGAACTGCCTTGAGATTATTACATTTGTTGTGTGAGATGAACAATGAGATCATTGTTCCGTGAAGCTATTAAATATTAAAAGTAAGAACCATGAAAAAATCTTTATTACTTGTTTGTGCTGCAAGTTTATTGCAATTTTCTTATGCTCAAACAAATGTTGCAGAGTTCCTGAAAGCTGGTCAGGCCGATGCCAATGCGCTCGTGAAAGCTTATTTAAATCCGTATGCAATGGCGCTGGGCGACGGCTTAAACAATGGATGGTATAATTCAGCTGCTACACATCGCTTGTTTGGTTTTGATTTGAGCATTTCTGCAAGTGCAATACAGATTCCCGGAGAAGCGAAAACATTTGACATTAGTAAAATAGGATTAAGCCATATTTCGGTGGTTAGCGGAGGCAATTTGGCACCTACGATTGCGGGTGCTGATGCACCGGGTCCACTGATGCAAATAAAAGATGCAAAGGGAAAGAACATCGGTACGTTCAATACACCCAATGGTTTTGGAGTGGATATTGTACCTGTTCCTATGGCTCAGATTGGATTTGGCCTAATACCAAATACCGATATTATTGGCCGATATGTTCCCGATTTGAGTTATAATTATGGCACGAATAAAATGAAACTTGGCTCCTGGGGTATTGGAGTTAAGCATGATTTCATGAAATGGTTGCCATTTCTTAAAAGCCTTCCATTTGATGCCTCTGTTTTCGGAAGTTATTCGGAAGTGAATGCACAAAATGCCTTGAGTTTTACTCCGGAAAACTATAATCTGAACAATGTCGTTGTAACATTCACGAGCGATAACAGTCAGTTGATGAAAGTAAAATCAAAAACATCTAAATTTGGCCTGATTGTATCGAAGAAACTTGGAGTTATAACGTTTTTTGGAGGAATTGGACAAAGTACAAGCGAATCCGGAGTCAATCTGGTTGGGAAATATCCGGTCATTACAACAGCTCAGGGTGGAGGTCAGGTAATTACAAACGAAGCAGCTTTGATTGACCCAATTTCCATTCAGTTTACTTCAAAAAATATATGTATGGATGCTGGATTAAAACTTAAACTATTGTTTTTCAGTATTTTTGGAACAGTTAATAAGGCAGAATACATCTCTTTCAATGCCGGTATCAGCTTTGGAACCAGATAAAATATAGGAATACAGTACAATGAAGGTATCAGTATGAACGAATTCTTCGTGTTGGTGCCTTCATTTTTATTCAAAATCCTTATTTTTTAGCTGCAAAAAACAGTTGCAAAATCATTCATATCAGCTATTAATATTTATCTTTGCACCCTGTTTTTTTTAAAGAAGAATACTGATGATTCATATTACTTTACCGGATAATAGTGTGAGGGAATTCGAAAGCGGGATTTCCGGATTAGATATTGCCAAATCGATTAGTACCCGATTGGCGCAAGACGTTTTGTCAATTTCAGTGAATGGCGAAGTCTGGGATTTAACGCGTCCTATTCATTCGGATGCTACTATTAAACTCTTTTTATGGGACGACCGTGAAGGAAAGGAAACTTTCTGGCATTCGTCTGCTCACCTGATGGCAGAGGCCATTGAATCTTTCTACCCTGGAACTCAATTCGGGATTGGTCCAACGGTTGACAATGGGTTTTACTACGATATCGATTTACCTCAGGGAGAACAGTTAGCTGAAAAAGATCTGGAAAAACTTGAAAAAAAGATCATCGAACTGGCCCGCGAAAAACATGATATTGTCCGGAAAGATATTACGAAGGAAGACGCTCTCAAAATGTTTTCTTCAAAGGGAGATAGCCTGAAAGAAGAACTGATCAGTGAATTGCTGGATGGAACCATTACGGTTTACAATCAGGGTGGATTTACCGATTTGTGCCGTGGACCGCATTTGACAAATACAGGTTTTATTAAAGCAGTAAAACTGACTTCTCTTGCCGGTGCATATTGGCGCGGAAATGAAAAAAACAAAATGCTGACGCGTGTTTACGGGATTACATTTCCAAAGCAAAAATTGCTCGAAGAATACCTTATTCTGGTTGAAGAAGCCAAAAAACGCGATCACCGCAAGCTGGGTAAGGAACTGGAATTGTTTACCTTTTCACATAATGTTGGTCAGGGATTGCCTATGTGGTTGCCAAAAGGAGCCATGCTGCGCGAGCAATTGGAGAATTTTTTGAAAAAAGTTCAGAAAAAGTACGGTTACGAGCAGGTAATTACTCCTCATATCGGTGACGTCAATTTGTATAAAACTTCTGGCCATTTTCAGAAATATGGTGCTGATTCGTTCCAGACTATAAAAACTCCGGCTGAAGGTGAAGAATACATGCTAAAACCAATGAACTGTCCTCACCACTGCGAGTTGTATAAATTCAAGCCACGTTCATACAAAGATTTACCGGTTCGATTTGCCGAGTTTGGTACCGTCTATCGTTACGAACAAAGTGGCGAGCTGCATGGTTTGACCCGAGTTCGCGGATTTACTCAGGATGATGCACATTTGTTCTGTCGTCCCGATCAGATCAAGGATGAATTCAAGAAAGTAATCGATATTATCTTTATCATTTTCAAAGCGTTGAACTTTGATAATTATTCGGCTCAGATTTCACTGCGCGATCCAAATAAACCTGAAAAGTATATTGGTTCGACTGAAAACTGGGATAAAGCCGAGCAAGCAATCATAGAAGCTACTGCAGAAAAAGGCTTAAAAACGGTAACTGTTTTAGGTGAAGCTGCTTTCTACGGACCAAAGCTTGATTTTATGATCAAGGATGCCCTCGGACGAAGCTGGCAGTTGGGAACCATTCAGGTCGATTATAATCTTCCGGAGCGGTTTGAACTGGAATATATCGGAGCAGATGACAAACGCCATCGCCCGGTAATGATTCATCGTGCACCATTCGGATCGATGGAACGATTTGTGGCTGTATTGATTGAACATACTGCCGGGAAATTCCCGCTTTGGTTAACTCCTGAACAAGTGGTTGTGTTACCAATCAGCGAAAAGTACAATGATTATGCGAAAAGTGTTTCGGAATTTCTAAATAATTCCGATATTCGCACCATAATTGACGACCGGAATGAGAAAATTGGTCGGAAAATCAGGGATAACGAATTAAAACGTATCCCTTATTTATTGATAGTTGGTGAACAAGAGGCTGAAAATCAGCTTGTTTCTGTAAGGAAGCAAGGAGATGGTGATAAAGGATCGATGAACAATCTGGAGTTTGTTGATTTCATCAAAGCTGAAGTAAAAGAGCAATTATCAGCGTTATACAATTAAAGAATATTAATTAATAATAGGAGGAACTGGCCATAGCAGTAAAAAGACCATACAATGGTGGAAGGGTAGAAGTTGCCCCTCAGCATAAAATTAATGAGAAAATTCGTGCACAACAAGTTCGGGTTGTTGGCGAAAACATCGAAAATCCGGGTGTTTTTTCGCTTTTTGATGCCTTGAAAATGGCTGACGCCCTTAATCTTGATTTAGTAGAAATCTCGCCGAATGCAGATCCACCGGTTTGTAAAATTACTGATTATCAGAAGTTCCTGTATCAGCAGAAGAAAAAACAAAAGGAAATAAAGGCAAAAACTGTTCAGGTTGTGGTAAAGGAAATCCGATTCGGACCCAATACCGACGACCATGATTTTCAATTTAAAATGCGTCATGCAGAGAAGTTTCTACAGGAAGGCGCCAAGGTAAAAGCTTATGTGTTCTTTAAAGGCCGGTCAATTTTATTTAAGGAGCAGGGCGAAATTTTACTTTTGAAATTTGCTCAGGAATTGGAAGAAGTTGGCAAAGTTGAACAATTGCCGCAGTTGGAAGGAAAACGAATGACCATGTTTATTTCACCTAAAAAGAAGAAATAAATTTCTTACATAAATTAATTTTAGGAAGATGCCAAAAATGAAGACCATCTCCGGAGCAAAAAAAAGGTTTAGATTAACCGGCACCGGAAAAATTAAAAGAAAACATGCATTTAAAAGTCACATCCTGACCAAAAAAAGCACCAAGCAAAAACGTAACCTGACTTATTGGGGAACCGTTCACAAAGCTGATGTGCCTAATGTTAAGGCAATGTTGACCATCTGATTGTGTTCTCTTTTTCAGATTCGTAAATTTAGTTATCAATCGAATGAATTAGCTTGAAGATTCCGGTTTCGGGACGCTAACCATTCTAAAATCAGTTATTATGCCAAGATCAGTAAATGCAGTCGCATCAAGGGCTCACAGGAAAAAAATTCTGAAGCTTACCAGAGGTAACTTCGGAGCCCGCAAAAATGTTTGGACCGTTGCTAAAAACACCTGGGAAAAGGGTTTGCAATATGCCTACAGAGATAGAAAAGCAAAAAAGAGAAACTTCCGCGCTTTATGGATTCAGCGTATCAACGCAGCCGTTCGCCCCGAGGGTTTGTCTTATTCACAGTTAATCGGCCTGCTTAAAAAAGCAAATGTCGAAATCAACCGTAAAGTTTTGGCTGATTTAGCAATGAATCATCCGTTAGCTTTTAAGGCTGTTGTTGACAAGGTGAAATAATCATCATCCGATTAGGTGTTATAAACATACGAAACCTCGCTGCAAAGCGGGGTTTTTTGTTTTGAAGGCCACAATTAAGATTCTCGCGGCTTTGTGATTTGATCATGGTTTAAGAGGCCGTAATGGCTGGTCTTCTGCTCTATGAAATAAAAGTTGAACGATGATTTGATAAGCGAGTTTTTTTATCTTTGATCCGACAATTACTTTAATATTTTCGGATGAAAGTCAATTTTGGTTTTGGTATAAAGTTATTCGGATTGATTGTGTTGATCCTGAATTTGGCATGGAGTTTGAATTCGAATGGTGCAGAATCGGATAATCTTTATGTGTTCAATAAGAGTAAAATCCATATCGAAGGAGTTCTGACTCCTTTTGAAGCGACCATTGATATTCAGGAACAAGGACTTCAAAAATATATACTGAAAATTTACCTTCATTCTGCTTCCGCTTCAACACCTCCTTCATTTAATGTATCAGTAAAATTTCCGAAAGACAAGATCAATCAGATTTGGAATTCTAAAACCTGGTCGAATAAATCTTTTTTCACGCTGCCTTCGTATGACCGCGCTGCTGCCGGGTTTTCAATTGTTTCGGGCCTTACCATCAACGATCAGAACCAGATTACTTTTACCTGCAAAGACGCCTACAAAGCAAAATTTGTGAGTTCAAATATCAGGGAAGACAATGACTCCATCGTTTTCAGCCTTGGTTTTTTTGAAGATAATCCGCCCTTATCAAACCTTCAGGATTATCAGGCTGAAGTTTTAGTCGATTTCCGGAATGTTCATTTTTCCAAAGCTATTTATGATGCCTCTTCCTGGTTTTTGGCTGATGAATTCAAAATGGGAGTGGCAAGCGTCGATACGACCAATGTTCCCGTTTTTTCAACCTGGTATCCGATGCATCGCAATATTCCGCTCGAAAACATTACCCGCGAGCTGGATTCGCTGCGTACATATAATTTTAAATCCATTCTGGTTGACGATGGCTGGCAGGCACTGGTCAACATGAAGGTGGATACTTCTTTTACCTACGAAGACAGCAGCTTCAAAACGATGAACCTTTTCCGGAAGAAATGTCAGGATATGAAACTCCCATTGTACCTGTGGTATTCTATTCCGTTCATGGGCGGAAATCCGGTTGTCCTGAAAAAATTTGAAGGAAAATACATCCGGTATCGTGCACCACGTCAAATGTATGTACTCGATCCACGATATGCCGAAATCAGAAAATACCTGGTCAGCACCTATGCCAATTTTCTTTCAGAGTGGCAGTTCGACGGATACTGGTTCGATTTTTTAAAGGGATTTTATCCCAAGGAAGGTGCTGTGATTGAGCAGGATAAGGGACGCGATTTTGTTTCGATCGATTTGGCTGTAGATACTTTGTATGCTGACATGGAGGCCCGTTTGAAAACCATCAAACCAAATATCTTCATGGGACAGAAGTTCCCCATAGTGGGTCCTTACCTGGTCAGCTATCAGAATTTTCTGACAGGTTTTGTAGGTGTGGAAAACTGCCAGGTTGTGCGCGAAAAGATGGTAAATAACCGGCTGCTTTATGGAAAATACACTCCATTCATGGAAGTTGTTGCGTTTAACCCGAGAGAAAAAGCGGAAGATGTAGCCCGTAAAATCCAAGCGGTTTTATTTGGAAATCCTTACCTCTCGTTTTATCAAACAACGATGCCTCAGGATCAAAAGCAGACCATCCGCTTCTGGCTCGATTACTGGAAAAAGAATTACAAGGTTATTTTCGAAGGTGACTTTGAACCCTTTCAGGTTTCGAGGTTTTATCCGGTGGTGAGGGTGCAAAATGAGAAGAAATCGATTTATATGCTTTATGAAGATTATACTGTAAATATTCCTATGCAACTCACTCAAACGGTAGATGTGATCAATTCAAAAATTACCCATAATGTTCATTTCCAGTTGAGTAACTCAACCGTCGGGTACAATTATGAGATTTATAATTGTCAGGGTGGAAGTACCGAAAAAGGTGTTTTAAAAAGCAAGAATAAGAATTCAGTGGACTTCTCAGTTCCTACCGGTGGTTTTATCCGTGTCACACCTCTCAAATAGTCTTTGTAACTTTGGTTAACCTTTCAGTCATTTGGCAGCATTACCAATCACGAAACAGGTTTGTAATGCCGTTTCAGCCATTTTGCCAGGCCATCCAATCCGGGGAAAAGTACGCGTTCGGTAATGTTTGCCTGATCGAGCTTGTCCCTGATTTCCAGTTTTAATTCTTTGGGTATGATAATTCTTCGGTAGAGTTCCGGATGTTGAATAAGCCAGCTGTCAAGTATGACCGTGGGGCTGTTGGTTACCGAAAATAATGCAAACTGATTCACAATGCGTTCGTCGAGCGATGGCGGCTCAAAAAACAGCACCTGATTTTCAGAGAAAAGCTTGTCGAAATCGGATAAGGAAACAATTTTCTCGAGCATTTCGAGGGTAAAAGCATTGCACTTTTCTTCCATTAAATGGTTACTGAATGGCGGTGGAACCAATTGGTTTACTTTTACAAAATCAATCTTCCAGATCACACCATCGACGTCGTGTTTTTCGGTATTTGCCGTAGCAAAATGCATGGCAATAAAAGGCGAATAGGTCCAGTCGATCAATCGTGTGGGCAAACCATGATGCTGGGCAAGGACCAATGAACGCCAGAAAGTACTGGTAAGTTGTGGATCTTCGCTGATCGAATATTTTCTGAAATTCCGCAGCAGGTGATATTCCAACTCCGACTGATCGCCGCAATTGCGCAGGAAACTGTTTTTAAGCTCATAATTCATGTCTGACAATCCGCGGAAGGCATAATCAGAACGGTACCGTCCCATGTCAGGTTTCCACGAATCGTGGTAAACTTCCTCGCAGAGCTGTTGCCAGCTTTGAACTGTGATGTCGTTTTGCCGGATCATTTTTTCAGGAATTAAGAATAAAGGTAAATATAATTTGAATATCCGTTTTCTTTCCTAATTGCGATTCTTTTCCGTCAAAAGTTGTCATTTGATTGTCATTCATTGTTTTATACACGACTTAATGACAATCAAATGACCACTTAATGACAAAGACCTCAATCGTGCTCGGGAAATACAATTCCTGCATCTTTCCGGACACGATCCATAGTTTCCATCAAATCTGCTGATAATGACAGCGGCATCATATCACTTTCCGTTTTTCCAGCATCGAGACATTCCATTACATGCGTTGCTTCCAGTTCATACCCGAACCCGATTCCCTTTTCAAACGTGATTACCTTTTCCTCTTCATTACCACTTTTCCAATAAGTAATCGTCGTTGGACAAAAGAATCGCCGGTTAAGCCTGATAAATCCGTTTTCGAATGAAAACTCAGTTTGTGTGGATGAATGCGAGGCAAAACTGGATACCAAAGAAGCGATTTCACCTCCCGGATATTTGAATGACATCATGATTGATTCTTCAGCTCCGGTTGGACAAATCGAAGCCAAGGTCTTCATTTCAGAAGGTTTCCCCAAAGCCATGAGTGACATGAAAATCGGGTAAATTCCAATATCAAGCAAAGATCCGCCGCCAAGAGCCACATTGTAAAGTCGTTTCTCCGGATTGTAGTCAGCGTTGAAGGCAAAGTCGGAATGAATCATTTTCAAAGCGCCCAATTCTCCTGAACGGATGATTTCCATGGCCTTCTGAAAGCTGGGCTGAAACATGGTCCAAAATGCTTCCATCAGGAAAGTCTTGTTCTTCCGTGAAGCTTCAATCATGAGGGCGACTTCTCTGGAATTCATCGCAAACGCCTTTTCGCACAACACGGCTTTTTGATGGTTCAGGCATAAAAGGGTGTGCTCGCAATGGTGCGAATGCGGAGAGGCAATGTAAACCACATCCACTGCCGAATCCAGTAACATTTCTTCGTAGCTTCCATACGCTTTTTCGAAGCCAAATTCATTGGCAAATTCCTGTGAATTTTCAAGTGATCTCGATGCTGCAGCATATAGTCGGACGTTTGGCAGGAGTTTCAGGTCCCCGGCGAATTTTCGTGCAATTTTACCACATCCCAGAATGGCCCAATTGTATGTCTTTCCCATGTTATTTTATTTGAATAGTTTATGATACAA
>CAILJH010000284.1 GCA_903834475.1 uncultured Prolixibacteraceae bacterium
CATCCAGTGTTGAGACTTGAATCCCGTTTCCAAAACTGGTTTCGCCTTCAATAAAGCACAATTCAATATTTTCCAGAATCACATGATCCTGAATGTCGTAATTGGCTATGTAATTGGTGATATGATGAATATATACCTGGTCGCCGATGGTGCAATTGTGTATGCTGGCATTGTACATTCCACAATTGCGGACGATTCCACCGCTGAATTCAACCGTTCCGGAGTTATTCCCGATTTTCACACAGCCTGAAAACTGTACGTTCCGGATATTTTCGGGAATAAACGAATCGACTGCAAAAATCTGGTTCCAATCCGTTGCTGCACAACCTTGGTTTTTTAATGTTTCTATTTCCGGAGGAGTGAGAGTCCGGTATTCCTGAATCTTTTTCAATGCAGTTATTTTTATGAAGTTATTCGGGCGAGATAATCGTAATGCCCGCCTTTAAATATTTTATTCACTTTCAGTTGATTTTTTTCGGCAATACTTTTCAGATTATCCGGATCGACATACAACCATGGAAATGGCTGACTGACGCAGTTCAGATATTCAGTTTGAAAGTTCATTTCACCGTAATATTTATCGGCCGAAATGTCGATCAGGGTCGAGCCGTCTTCCTCTTCAAATAAATAAATCAGATCCGACGAATCAATCAGAATCTGAGCACCCGGATTGAGCAAGGTTTTTAAATGATGGAACAAAACTTCCAACCCACTCAGCGTTCCGGCAATTCCGGTTCCGTTCATGAGCAGAATAATGGTGTCGAATGTTTGTGAATTGAATTTGAAAATGTCCTTTTGGATGACATTCCGGAGATTTCTGTTTTTTAAAACCTCACAGCAAAGTGAAGATGTTTCAAGCGAGGTGACATCGAATCCTTTTTCCTGAAGATAAACTGAATGGGTACCTGCTCCGGCACCAACATCCAGAATTTTTCCGGAGCAGAGGCTCATGGCTTTTTTTTCAAGGGCGGGCATTTGCTTGTATGTTCTGAAAAGATAGTTTGTTTCGATGGTATCATCTTCAAAATCATCGGAATGGATGATAATGGGCAGGTCAACAGAATTGAAGTGATAGTTAGATACAGCCCGTCCCATCGGATCATCGAAGTGTTGAGTCATACGTCGTTTTTCAGGATTTAATTTCAGCTTTTTTTTGCTCAAATTTAAAACATGTCTTTTGTTTTTGGGAGTAAATGTAAAATCCTTCTGAAGGCCCCTCGCCAATAACCACGATTTTTGAGTCGGGCATATTTTTCGAAAAGGCAACAACGTCATCGAAGTTGATGTTGTTGCGCTGAAGCCATTTGGATGTTAAAAAGTCACCAATTCGCCACCTGCTTCCATTAACTTCTGCCTGTTCGAAAAATTTCAGTGCATCTTCAAAAGTAATTTCAACAAATTCAGTCATATTTTGTCGGTAATATTTTACTAAGATATAGTAAAGCAAGGTTAATAAAAAATTTCCACTCTAATTTGATTTTCAGAGACAGAAATGATAAAATGAGATAAATGATTCGGAGAGTTTCTGTCAAAAGTAAAGCCGGCTAACAGTTTAACCGGCTTTACTTTCATAGAACCTAAATCAGAATTTATAGCCGAGGGTAAAAATGAGGTTATTTTGAGTTGAACTGTATTGTATCATTTCATTGGCATTTGCATCAGGGTATAATTTAATACTTTGCTGATCAATTACGTGCTGTAATGCTGCATCGAAAAAGAAACTGCCTTGTTTGAATCCAAAACCTCCGGAGACTGTAGTGTAGGGTTTGTCGATGTGCTGGCTTCTTGAATCTAAATAGCTTGTAATAAATGCGTTTGGATAGTTTTCGTAACCGGCGCGCAGGCTGAAATTCTTATCTACACGGAATTCTCCACCGACATGAAGATTACCTACCATTCGGTATGCCTTCTTTATTTCAGCATTCTGATCGTAAAAATCATATCCGTCACTTCCTTTATTCAATTTGGCGGTCGAATAATCAACAACTTCGTAATCCACACTGATCAAAGCGGATTTGCCGATCACATATGCTCCACTCAACACAATTTTCAGTGGTGTGGATACGGCATAATCATAGATCCCGGCTTTATCCGGTTTGGCCGAATATTTTTCAGTCTTACCATCCGAAATATAGGTTATGGAAGAATTCATGCCACTGTTATACGTGTCGTGAAGATTATAAAATGTTGGAGTGTGTATGGCCAGACCCAGTCTTAGATTAGTTGTAGGTTTATAGATTGCTCCAAGTTTAACGTTAAATCCGTATCCTGTAGTGCTCAGTGAAGTATTAAAATTGAAATCGTTAAAATACGGAATGTTGTTATTTGCATCAAATTCCATCAAGTTGGCATTCTCTTTGAAATAAACATCATGAATACCTAAAGTTCCTCCGATGTATAATTTATGATTAAAATTGGCAGCAAATGCGAGGAGATATTCATTGATGTGTCCTTCCCGCTGGGTTGTTTTGCGTACCGACTGTTTATATCCGTTGTCTGATATGTCGTTAAAATACTGTTTGTTTTGATCATCATAGTTCAGCAAATAGGTATCCCATGCCAGGCGCTCGTAATAAGGATCTAAATTATCTGGTGTCGTATATGGATTGTTGGCATTGTTTGTAAAGTATTTCAGAAGTGAACTGTTAGTATTCGAACCTTCGGCAAGCATATTCGCCGAAAAACCACCGAGTCTGTTGAATCCCATTCCGAAGCTGAGACTTACCAAACCTGTTTCGCTGTTTGTACCGGTAGGAATTGTGGTAACATAACCAATATTGTTGATACTTCCGGTATATCTTGAATCGGTGGCGGTACTGCCATTATTCAGATAATTTCCGTCAACACTTGACTTTCCAACTGACGAAGTGAACGTAAATTCACCCGAGCGGTATACTGCTGCTCCTGCAGGGTTAATACTCAAGGAAGAAAAATCACCACCCAATGCACCGAATGCATTACCCATGGCTGTTGAACGGGCAGTTCCGCTGATGTGGTAGTTCGAATATCTTAAGGCATCAGTAAGATCCTGGGCGAATGTGCTCCATGCTAAGAGCACTATACTGATTGTATATACTAACTTTTTCATGATTTCGGTATTTATAGTTTGTTTGAATTCAGTTCTTGTTTTTTTGGTTTATATTATCTACGGTGTCCAGATCCACCGCCTGATCCGCCACCTGAGCTGCTCCCACCGCCTCCGCCTCCGGAGGAACTTCCACCTCCACCTCCTGAATAGGAACTTGATGAACGGCTTGGTGAGCTGACACTTGATCCGCTGCTTTCTGAAGATCTGCTGTAGCTTGAGGAACTTCTGGAAGGTGACGATGAGCTGGAACCGTTTGAATAAGTCGAGCTGGACTGGTAAGTTTGTCTCATACTGGATGAACTTCTTGGTTGGCTGTAGGTTGAGCCAGAATTGGCGCTTCTTACAGTCGGCCGCTCTGCATTGACGCCAGAGGTACGTGGTCTGGTATAACTGGTGCTGTTGAAATTGGATTGATTTACAATTCTTGGCTTGTTGTAACTTGGGGTATAATTCTGGCTTTGTCTTACTGTTCTGCTCTGATTATATGTGCTGCCGGTTGTTGATGGCTCGTATGACCGGCGTGAACTTTCTGAAACGCCTGTTCCCGGACGAACCATTTGAGTACGTGAATCACTTCTGCCTTGTACCTGACTTCCGGTAGCACCATTTCTGGTAACCGAATTAACGCCGGTTGCAGGTCTGCGGTCATTTACGATAGTAGCATTTTTTGTGTCCTGAGTATTGCCTGATGCATTAATGGTACGACTTCTCTCATGACCGTTCTCAATCCATGAATTCTGACCTGATGCACTCTTATCCTGAACTGCAGATTGATTGGAGTTATTTAAACTGTTCAGGTTTGATACTCTTCCTGAAATATTTAAATTGTTGTTTAATCCATTTCCAGCACTGTTCTCATTGGTAGGTCTTCTCCGGGCTACATCATAATTGTTCTTGTAATTTCTGTCGCCTGAGTAAAATCCGCCATAGTATCCACCTCCGTAACCATAATAAGGATATCCATAACCATAACCATATCCATAGCCGGGGTAACCGAAGTAAGGATAGCCACCGTATCCTCCAAGTCCAAAGGAGAACCCATAGGAAGGAAATCCCCAGTACCCACCGTACCCGCCAAATCCACCATATCCATAATAAAAGTCGTCATAAAAGAACGGATCGTAATAAGAACTGTAAAACGGATTGTAGAAACGGTTAATTCTGGACGAATAGTCCATGTCATCGTCGTAATAGTTATTAATGACGTACTTTACATCGTCGTCATTGTAATAGACCGTCGTATCAGAATTCATCAAATTCGGATTATTCATGTCATCTGCCTGAATGTTCACATTTTGATCCGGCTGAGACATGTCTGGTTTCTGATCCTGAGCCACATGGCTTTTAGCTTGTGTTGAACTTTCCTTTGCAGGAGCTGTACTTTCCACTATTGCGACAGGTGGAACATCTCCTGGAGAAAAATAAATATCATCGTCGTACGTTTTAGCCGTATAGGTTCCTGTAGCACATGCGCTGACCAAAATTGCGACAACTGCGATCAATGGAAGTTTCGTTTTCATAGTACACCCTCCTTTATAATGAAGATTAAATTTACTTTCTTTGTAGCCTTAAAAGTAGCATGAAAAAAACAAATACCATACCAAAAATTCAAAAATGGCAAAAGAATTGACTTCACGCAGCGAAAATTATTCACAGTGGTATAACGATCTGGTTGTCAAGGCTGATTTAGCTGATAATTCTGCGGTTAGAGGATGCATGGTCATCAAACCATACGGATATGCAATCTGGGAAAAGATGCAGGCAGAGCTTGACCGAATGTTTAAGGAGACCGGACATGTTAACGCATACTTTCCGTTATTTATTCCAAAATCATTTTTCAGCAAGGAAGCCAGTCACGTGGAAGGTTTTGCCAAAGAATGTGCCGTAGTCACTCATTACCGTCTGATGAACGATCCGAATGGAAAAGGAATTATAGTTGACCCGGATGCAAAACTGGAAGAAGAACTCATCGTCAGGCCAACTTCAGAAACCATTATATGGAGTACCTATAAAACCTGGATTCAATCATACCGCGATTTACCCATTCTGGTTAATCAGTGGGCAAATGTTGTACGTTGGGAGATGCGTACCCGATTGTTTCTGAGAACTACCGAATTCCTTTGGCAGGAAGGGCATACCGCCCATGCAACCAGTCAGGAAGCCTTGGAGGAAACCGAACGCATGGTGAATGTATATGCAACATTTGCAGAAAAGTTTATGGCGATGCCAGTAATCATGGGCGCAAAATCGGCTAACGAACGATTCGCAGGAGCTGTTGAAACTTATACCATCGAAGCCATGATGCAGGATGGGAAGGCTTTGCAGTCGGGAACTTCACACTTTTTAGGCCAGAATTTTGCCAAAGCATTCGATGTTCGTTTTGCAACCAAGGAAGGTACAGAAGAGTATGTTTGGGCAACTTCGTGGGGAGCTTCTACCCGTTTGATGGGCGCTTTAATCATGGCTCATTCCGATGATAATGGCTTGGTTCTTCCTCCAAAACTGGCACCTTTTCAGGTTGTAATTGTGCCGATTTACAAGCAGGCAGAACAACTGGTTGCTATTTCAGAAAAAGTGGAAAGTATTGTTTCCAAATTGAAAGCTTTGGGTATATCTGTCAAATTCGATAACAACGACAATAAAAAACCGGGCTGGAAATTTGCCGAATATGAATTAAAAGGTGTTCCGGTTCGAATTGCAATCGGGCCGCGCGATCTTGAAAACGGTACGGTGGAAGTTGCACGCCGCGACACACTTGAAAAACAGGTTGTACCTATGGATGGAATAGATCTGTTTATTCAGCAATTACTCAACGATATTCAGGAAAATATCTACAATAAGGCATTGGTATTCCGTAATGAAATGATTACTCCTGTTGAAACTTATGAAGAGTTTAAAGAAGTTCTTCAGAATAAAGGTGGATTTGTATCGGCGCACTGGGATGGTACTCCGGAGACTGAACAGAAAATTAAGGATGAAACCAAAGCGACTATCCGCTGTATTCCTTTTGATCAGGTTTTGGAAGAAGGAAAATGTGTGTATTCCGGAAAACCTTCGAATGGAAGAGTCTTATTTGCACTATCTTATTAAAACTTAAAATTCATAGGCAGGAAAAGCAGTCAGGTTTGGCTGCTTTTCTTATTTTTATAGAATAATTTAATCGAAGCAAATGGAATCAAAAACGATTAATGCCAGTCAGTTGGAAGGGATGGTTTTAAAAACCAACCTGAAACAGGAAGTTTACCGGAAAACCATTAACTCTTTTGCTTTGCTGAAAGAGGTATTGAAGGAAATCGCAGATGATTACGTTGTCCAGTTAAAGGGTAAAGTGGATGAAAATGTGCTTCCTTCATTTCAGGAAAAAGGACTTTTTGAAGCAGAGTTCAAAATAGGAGGTGACATTCTCATTTTCAGCATGCATTCCAACGTTTTTGTTTTTAACCGTGAACATCCGATCTGGAAACTGGATTACATCAAAAACAATCCGAATAATTCATATTGTGGTGTTTTTAATATCTACAATTTTCTGGCCGATTCGTTTAAATACAGTCGTTATGAAGACTTGGGATATCTCATTGCGAGGATTTTTGTAAACTGTGAAAATCATTTTTTTGTGGAAGGTAAACGACAATCCAGCGAGTTGGTCAAAGATTTTGGAAGCGATGAACTGACCAAAGAAAACCTGAAGGAAATTATTGAAACAGCCATTCAATATGCCATTGATTTTGATTTGCTGGTTCCACCGTATGATCAGGTAAAGATTGCAACGGTGGAACAAATGCACACGGAAATCAGTCATTCCCGGGTTCAAACCGGTAAACGCTTGGGCTTTAAATTTAATTCAGACGACGTTTAAAAGAATTATAAGTTATAAATTATGAATGATTAGTGTGTACGATGTTGGAGTTGTAAATCATTCATTTTCAATTATTAAAATATGGAAAAAGTACTTGACCGGTTTTTAAGATATGTTCAGATTTATACCACTTCCGATCCTGAAAGTGAAACATTCCCCAGTACTGCCCGGCAATTGTATTTCGCCGATCTTCTGGCCAATGAATTGCGTCAGATTGGATTGAGCGAGGTTTCCCGTGATGAATTCGGATATGTGATTGCAACATTGCCGTCCAATTTGGATCATTCGGTTCCTGTTGTGGGCTTTGTTGCTCATATGGATTCAAGTCCCGACTATTTTGGAGAAAATGTAAAACCACAAATGGTAAAGAATTACCAGGGGCAGGATTTGGTATTGAATGCCGATCTGGAAATGATTTTAAGTCCGGCTGATTTTCCTGACCTGTTCAAATACCTTGGTCAGGATTTGATTACTACTGACGGAAACACCTTGCTTGGGGCTGATGATAAAGCAGGGATTGCTGAAATTATTACTGCAATGGACCACCTGATTCGACATCCGGAAATCAGACATGGTAAAATCAGGATTTGCTTTACTCCTGACGAAGAAGTTGGAAGGGGAACCGATCATTTTAATGTTGCGCAGTTTGGAGCCGATTTCGCTTTCACTCTTGACGGCAGTGAAATAGGGGAATTGGAATATGAAAATTTCAATGCTGCCAGTGCTAAAATTACAGTGAAAGGTCGCAGTGTTCATCCCGGATCGGCAAAAAATGCCATGATTAATTCGATGCTTGTTGCCAACCGGATTATCCAGGCTTTGCCACCAGACCAACGGCCTGAGCATACTGAAGGATACGAAGGCTTTTTTCACCTGACATCTTTCGAAGGTGATGTATCGCTGACCAAAATCGAATACATCATTCGCGATCACGATTTGGCCAAGTTTGAAGCAAAGAAAAACCTGATGAAGGAAATCTGTGGGTTAGTGAATTTGCAGTATGGAAAAGGAACTGTTTCCCTGGAAGTGCATGATCAATACTACAACATGAAGCTGAAAGTGGAGCCGGTGAAATACATAGTAGATCTGGCTGAACAGGCAATGAAGGATGTGGGTGTCACTCCTAAAATCAAAGCCATTCGCGGCGGAACCGACGGCGCACGGCTTTCGTGGGATGGACTGCCTTGCCCCAATATTTTTGCCGGAGGTCACAATTTCCATGGGCCGTACGAATTTGTTCCTGTCAATTCGATGGAAAAGGCAGTAGAGGTAATTGTTCGGATTGCCGAGCTGGTTGCAAAACAGTAGATAGTGAGCATTCGCAGGTTGAAGAAATAATGCATTTTTTTGGTAGAGACGCACGGCCGTGCGTCTCTACCAAAAAAACCAAAAATATTTTGCTATGGTTGAGCAATTTCTGAAATACATTCACGAAGAGAAGCTGTTTCATTCGTCGCAGCGTATTTTGCTGGCGGTAAGTGGCGGTGCCGACTCGATGCTGATGTTGCATTTATTCACCAACGCAGGCTTTTCGGTGGCTGTTGCTCATTGTAATTTTGGATTGCGGGGTGGCGAATCGGATGGCGATGAGCAATTCGTTGCGGAATATTGCGACAAGCACAATCTGGCCTTTTTCGTTAAGCATTTCAATACTCAGGACTATGCCTTGGAGAAAGGTATTTCGATTGAAATGTCCGCCCGCGATCTTCGGTATGCATGGCTTGACGGTCTGCTTTCGAAACACAATCTGGAGCTTCTTGCCACGGCACATCATCAGGACGATGTGATTGAAACCTTCCTGATTAATCTTTCCAGAGGTAGTGGCGTTAAGGGTTTGAGTGGTATTCAAACTAAATCGGGTAAAATTATTCGTCCCATGTTGTTTACCAATCGGACTGAAATTCTGGAATATTGTACCCGGTTAAAAATTGACTTTCGAACGGACTCCAGTAACGTCGATACCGTTTATAAGCGAAATTTGATACGTAAGCAGATTTTGCCTTTGCTCGAACAGGTGAATCCTGCTTTCCGGAGAAATGCCCTGAAAACCATCGGAAACCTGCACGAAACAGGGCAACTTTTTCAGCAACGAATGAATGAAATAAGGTCGTATGTTTATTCTGAAGATGAACAGGGAGTGATGATTCACATTGAAAAGCTGCTCGCTTTTAGTCCGTTGCGAACTATTCTTTTTGAATTGATCCGCGAATTTGGATTCCATATTGATCAGATTGAAGATATTATCGACTCATTAACCAAAGAATCGGGACGCAAATTTTTCTCGGAAGACTACCGGTTGATAAAGGACCGCGAATATTTGCTCATTTCGCCTTTCAAAACAAAATCGACGCAGATATCCTACATTGAAGAGGATAGTCTGAAAATAAAATATCCGGTTCAACTTTTGCTCGAAAGATTTGACCGCACCTCAGATTTCAGGTTTTCAACCAATCCAAATGTAGTTGATCTGGATTTGGATCAATTGGTTTTTCCTTTGATTCTAAGGCATTGGCAGGACGGCGAATACTTTCAGCCATTAGGTATGACGGGCATGAAAAAGTTGAGCGATTTCTTTGTTGATGAGAAATACTCCATTCCGGAAAAGGAAAATGCATGGATTTTAGCCAGTGGCAATCAGGTAGTTTGGATTGTCGGCAAACGGCTGGATGACCGGTTTAAGATTGCTGCGAAAACGACGCGAATTCTGAGGATCAAATGGTTAATTGTTAATGATAAATTGTAAATGAAATCCATATGAAGGATAACATCGTAAAAAGTAAAAGTTTTGCTTTTGCTATTCGGATTGTCAGACTTTATCAATTCTTAGTTGATACCAAAAAAGAGTTTGTCTTGTCAAAACAATTATTGAGAAGTGGAACAAGCGTGGGCGCGATGGTTCGCGAGGCTGAACACGCAGAGACAAAGCCTGATTTTATTCACAAAATGGCAATAGCGCAAAAGGAAATCAACGAAACTATTTATTGGCTGGAGCTGTTAGCCGAAACAAACTTCTTGACAAAAGAGCAATTTGAAAGTATAAACGCTGATGCGGAAGAGCTGATTAAACTGGTAACCGCAATATTAAAATCCACAAAAGCAAATTTGAAAAATTAACCATTTATCATTAACCATTAATCATTGATAATTGGTCCATTCAATTCCCTTTTTTAGCAACTCCTGAGTTTGTGCTTCGGGGCTTCCGGCTTCCGGTTGGTATTGATACACCCATTCCACTTCGGCGGGTAAACTCACCAAAATTGATTCGATGTTTCCGTCGGATTCCAATCCGAATTTGGTGCCGCGGTCATGAATCAGATTGAATTCAACGTAGCGTCCCCGACGAATTTTCTGCCATTTTTTCTGTGCTTCAGTAAATGGTTTGTGACCGTTATCCTTCATTAAGCGACTGTAAATAATCGGGTAAATCCGCAGCAGATCAGAAGTCAAATTCAACATTTTTTCGAGATTTGCTTCATTGGCAGCTTGAATGCGGTCGAAGAATATTCCGCCAACGCCGCGTGTTTCCTGTCGATGAGGCAGGTAGAAATAATCGTCGGCCCAGGTTTTCCATTCCGGATAAAAGGAAGTATCGTATTTGTCGCAAATGTCTTTCAGGGTTTGATGGAACCAGCGGGCTTCTTCCGGATTGATATAAGTAGGAGTGAGGTCGATTCCGCCGCCAAACCAAGATGATCCATTGTCGAGACTGAAATGCCGTACATTCATGTGTATGGTTGGTACAAACGGATTTCCGGAATGAAGAATCGACGATACACCAGTAGCCGCAAACGAGGTAGCACTTTCGCCCAGCAACTTGGCCATGTTGTCGTTGTAACTGCCGCTTACATGCGAAAAATTAACACCTGCTTTTTCGATGATCGAACCGTTCTGCATGACGCAAGTTAGTCCAGAACCAATCTCCTTTTCCCAGGCATCTTTCGAAAATTTGCCAGTTCCATCGGCATCTTCCAATGTTTGGCAAATGGTTTTTTGTATGCTTTTGTAAATAGCAGCAGTTTTCGATACGTTCACAATTGTCGTGTTTTGGTTAAAATTGTCATTCACTTCGTGTCATTCAGTTGTCATTAGCTTCGCGTCATTGGGTGATTCCGAAGGTGCAATTGAATGACTATTAATGACAACAAATGACCATTAATGACCCTTGATTTTCCCCATCAACTCTTCGGCAATGCTGCGACCCTGTTTCACCCTGTCGGCCATTCCGATACCGTCGCGGATGTTTCCGGCTAAAATCAGTCCGGTGTATTTCTGCTGAATCAGATCGATCATTTCGAAACGTTTTCCGGAACTTTCGGTGTACTGTGGAATCGCTTTTGGGTAGCGGTGAATTCGAATCAAATCCGGACTCAGGCTTCGGTTGCTCATCATTCGCGGCAGTTCCTTGTTCAGAAGTGTTTCAATTTCGAAATTATCCATCTTGGCGATATCCGGACGTTTGGTACCTCCCATGAATACAGACAACAGTGCACCACCTTCCGGCGCGCGGCCTTTAAAGAACGACGAGGTAAATAACACACCAAGTATATTTTTGTTTTCCTTTCCGGGAACCAATCCGCCAAATGCTTTCAGCGACATGCCTTTCCACTTTTTAAATCCAAGCAAAACCTGAGTAACGGCAGCGTATTTTAAGTCGTTGAACGGGACAACTTCTTCCTCGTTCAGAAAAGGTAATAATTCCGGTAATGCATATCCTCCGCATGTGGTGACCAAATGTGAAGTTTCGAGCGTAAACAACTGTTCCGGAGTGGTTACCTGCAATTGAAAACCATCGGTAATAGGTTTTACCATCGTTTCAGCCGATAACAGAATGTTTTCGGAACCGATTGCTTCGGTCAGCGCTTCAGTCAGGCGACTCAGTCCACCTTTGGCCGAAAACACTTCTTTGGTTGCTTTTTTGTCGCGGTCAGTTTTCGGCATTTTAGCCTTTTTTATCGCTCCTTTGATGAAGCTTCCGTATTCTTGCTCCAGATTCCAGAGCTTGGGCATGGCATATTTTGTGACCAGCTTGGTTGGATCACCTGCGTAAATCCCGGAGATAAATGGATCGACGGCATAATCCAAATAGCTTTGTCCCATGCGCCGCGTAACCAAATCAGCCAGTTTTTCGTTTGGATCAGTTCCTTTTTTGCGGAAGGGTTCGCCCAATATCCTGAATTTATCGTACCAGGTAAAAAGTGGCGTGCTAATGGCCGACATCAATCCTGATGGCAAAGCATGCCATGCCTGGTTTTTCCAGATGAGACGGCGTTTTGCACTTGGATCGGCCACTTCGAGTTCGCATTTTCCGGCCAGTTCTTCAAATAACTCAGTCATTTCAGGATACGAAACAACTCCAGTATTGGGGCCTGTTTCGTACACAAAACCCTTTTCGCTGATGGTTTGCATCACCCCTCCGGTTTTAGCCGACTTGTCGATGATTCTAAAATCGATTCCAGCTTTTTTCAGGTAAAGGGCCATCGTCAGTCCGGTCAGTCCGGCACCAATTATAACAACTTCGGGTTTGAGGGTTTCGGCCATGGTTATACTGGTTTTGAAAAGTTGGTTTGTCCGGCCTGAATGAGCGGATCGAACGAAGCGGCTACGTTGCGGATAAACAATTGTCCATCCGGGGTAATTTGTATTTTTTCGTCGGAAAGAGCAATCACGCCATCGGTTGCGAATTGCTGAAGCAGTTCCTGATTGTAAACGGTTTGACTTTTCACTTCATTGGAAGTCATACCGAGTATTTCGCCCAAATGGCTCCAAACGATTTGTTCGTTGCACATCAGTTCGGTGATCACCTCACGGACAACTACCTGTTGCTTGGTAAGCCTGTAACCTTTAATCGTGGTTAATTCACCATGATTGATTTTGGTAATGTATTCGTCGATTGACTTTGTGTTTTGTGCATAAACGCCTTCCAGCTGACTAATCCCGGTAACTCCAAAAGCATAAACCTGACCGGTGGTGCGACGGGTGCAATAGCCCTGAAAGTTGCGGTGCAATTGTTTATTCTGGCGAGCTACAGTTAATTCGTCCGCAGCATTGGCATAATGATCCATCCCAATGGCCTCGTAACCGTTTTCGGTCATCAGCGAATAGGCCGCTTCAAACATTTTTATTTTTTCATCAGCGGCCGGAAGTCCTTCTTTTTCGAGTTTCTTCTGAATTTTGCTGACCCATGGCACGTGTGCGTACGAAAAAGTGACCAATCGATCTGGTCTCAGTTCGATGGCTTTTCGGATGGTTTCCGAAAAGTTTACGGCCGTTTGTTTGGGCAGACCATAAATAAAATCGAGGTTCACGGCCATACTTGGTGAATCCTGTTTCAGGAAAGAAATAATATCTTTTACCGGAAGTGCCGATTTGTCGCGGTTTACAGCATCCAAAACCTCATTGTTAAAATCCTGAATACCGATACTGAAACGATTAAAACCTGCTTTTTTCAGCCCGGTCATTTGCTCGTATGTGAGGTAGGCAGGGTTGACTTCAATGGCGATTTCAGGTTCAGGAATAAACTCGAAGGTTGAAAACAGCAATTCGTTAATCTCCTGTAGATATTCAACCGGAATGGCATTTGGTGTGCCGCCGCCGTAATGAATCTGCGAAACTTTCCGGTTTTTATCCAATCGCGAAGTCACCATCTTAATTTCCTTAATCAGAGCTTTGTGGTATGCTTCAACTACCTCAGCCTGACGAAGTGCATACGAATTACATCCGCAGAAATAGCACAATTTCAGACAAAACGGAATGTGAATATAGATGGAAATATTCTGCGGATTCCATTGATTCGACTGGTCGATGGCCTCCAGGTAATTGGCCGGACTAAATTCTTCGGTGAAGAAGTTTGCCGGTGGATAACTGGTGTAACGGGGAACCGGGTGGTTGTATTTTTCGAGTAATTCGCGGTTGATCATAGTTGTAAATTTGAAGCCCCCTCGAAACCTCCCCCAATAGGGGAGGCTTTAAAAAGCATTGCTAAAGTTTTTTGTTTGTTCATTCGTTTTACGCTTAAAAATTGCACGTTGCGTTTTTTTCTCCCCTCCCTCGGAGGGGATGGGGGAGGCTACTTGTTATCTTTTCCAGTCTGTTCTTTTCACCCAATCGGCCAGGAATCTGGCATTCTCGAATGAAATACCTGGCATAAAACCGTGACCGAGGTTGAAAATCCAGTCCTGATTATTTTTGCCAAATTCGATGTATGGTTGCAGCGCCTTTTCAATTTCAGGCTGACTTGCATATAACAAACGAGGATCGACATTTCCTTGTAAACCAATTTTTGAATCGACTATTTTTCGGGCCGTATCAAGCGGTGTTTGCCAGTCGATACTCAGGTAATCGCAGTCGTCCGGAGTGATTTGGGCGATTCCGGTTCCCAATCCTTTCGGAAAGAAAATAAACGGAATACTTTTTTCGCGCACTGCGGCAGCTATTTTTTTAGTTGCCGGCATAAACAATTCCTGATATAAATCGGCAGGAATCAATCCTGCGTGTGTATCGAACAACTGGAAAACATCGACTCCGTGTTCTATCTGCCCTTGCGCATAAACAATCGAAAGATCGGTTACTACTTCAATCAACTTTTTGGTTGTTTCCTTATTCTGATAGATAAATTTAATGGCTTCCGGAAAATCACCTTTCCGGCCTAAACCCTGAAGCATAAACAACAGAACCGTCAAAGGTGCGCCACAAAAGCCGATCAGCGGTGTTTCCTCTTTTTTTGTCCGGATAATTTCGTCGATAACCGAATAAATGTAATTCAATTTTGTTGGGTCAGGATTCAATCCTTCAAGCGGTTTATCACGGTAAGCCAGTGGCTGATCGAAAAGTGGACCACTGTCGTTAAATTCCAATCCCATGCCCAGTGCATGAGGAATAACCAAAATATCGGAGAACAGAATTCCGGCATCGACACCCAAATCGTCGATAGGCAAAAGGGTTACTTTTGCAGCTATTTCCGGATTTTGCATCATCTGCCAAAAGGTATAGTTCTCTTTAATCTTCATATATGAAGGCAACACCCGGCCTGCCTGACGCATAAACCAAACAGGTGGTCGCTCGGTCTTTTCTCCCCGGAGTGTTTTTAATAGAATCGAATTTGCTGTCAAAATAGAATTTATTTAAAGTTTATATGAATAGCTATTTGTTTCATCGTCTTTCCCGTGAATCTTTTTCGGATTCCTTTTTGGTAGGTTCCGACTTTTTCTCATTTCTTTTATTGGATCTCACTTTGTTGTTTGATCTTTTCTGATTCGCACTGGTGTCTGATTTTCCTGTTGAAACAGAACTGTTTTTATTTGAGTCAGTGCGTTCAGCTGATCTTGTTTGCGTAGATTCCTGATTGGCTGGCCGGCTTGAAACAGGGCGTCTTCTTTCCCGAACAGTACTTTCCTGACTGTTTTTTACACGCTCCGGCATCTGTTGTCTTTGAATTTGACGGTCATTTATCCTTATATCTCTATTTTCTAAATTAGAAGGCCTTCTCTTATCGATTTCAATTCTGTTTTTTACTCCTTCATGACGATTTTCAAAATCACGGTTAGGATATTTTTTGGCATAATCATTTCTTCGAATGTGTTTGTAGTTATCTCCGGAAAATTGAATATTCCGGCTGTCTGTGTGGTGATATTTATTTTCGAAATTGATGTGTGCATAAATGTGTCTGCGATATTTAAACGGAGAACAAGGCCGGTAATGTGAATACCATCCTGGATAGTTGTTCCAGTAATAAGGTGAATTCCAGGTGCTGTAACGTGGACCCCAGAAAAACGAGAAAATCAAAGGAGTACGGACAAAGGCAGGTTCAATGATGTAATTTGAGCCGTAGATATAAGGTTCGCCAACAATCTGGACACGGGGATTACCATTGTTTACTCTTTCAACTTCAATGGTAGCAACATCCTGAAAGTCATTTTCGCCCAAAACGGCCTGAATAATCACCAAAGAATTGCGTTCGGATGAATTTTCGACAACCCGTAAATAATCGATATATCCATCTTCATTCAGGTCAAGGTTCGAAATCCGGTAATTCGGATCATTCAGGCGGTGTTCAAAGTCTTCCAGATTTTCTGAATCACCGAAAATAGAAGCTACCGCATCCAAATCCAGGTTGTTGCTAATGTCCTTGCTCATTGCACGTGTTGAAGTTACTGTGCGATTTTGAGCCTGAAGATTGATGAAGATCGCGCATAATGCTAAAACTAAGATTCCAATTTTTGTTTTCATGATCGTAAATTTTAATTGTTTCCTGTTTTCGCTGAAATTCATTTTGAAATTCTTATCAGCACAAATGCTACTTCAAAAAATCTGCCAGAATTGAAAAACTCAATTGTCATTTGTTGTCATTGATAGTCATACCTCGTAATACTTTACAAAAAATGACCATCAATGACGCGCAGCAAATGACTGTAATCTATCCTTTTAGCACCTTCAATGCTTCGTAGGTTGCTTCAATAGTTTTGTCAATTTTTTTCGATGTATGAGCTGCCGACATAAATCCGGCTTCGAACTGCGATGGGGCAAGGTAAACGCCACTTTCCAAAGCCATTTTAAAGTATTTGGCGTAGGTAACCGTATTACATTTGCAGGCATCGGCAAACGAATTCACATGGTCTTCTTCTGTAAAGAAAAGTGTGAACATGGACCCGACACGGTTTACCACGCCTGGAAAATTGAGATCTTTCAAACATTTATTGATTCCATCGCCTAATCGGGCAGACTTCTCTTCCAGCATCTCGTAAAAGCCATCAGTTTCGTCCAAAATTTTCAGGGTAGTAAGTCCCGCAGACATGGCCAATGGATTTCCAGAGAGCGTTCCGGCCTGATAAACAGGACCTTTCGGTGCCAGTTTGTCCATGATTTCCTGCTTGCCTCCATAGGCGCCAACAGGTAATCCGCCACCGATGATTTTACCGAAGCAAGTAAGGTCTGGTGTAATTCCCAAAATTTGCTGGGCACCACCTTTTGAAAGGCGGAATCCAGTCATGACTTCATCAAAAATCAAAACTGAACCGTATTTGGTACAAAGGTCTCTGACTCCCTGGATAAATTCTGTTTGCGGAATCACAACACCCATGTTTCCGGTAACCGGTTCGATAATAAGGGCTGCAATCTGATCGGGATAACGGACGAATAATTCAGCGACTGAATCCAGATCGTTGTAACCTGCAGTGAGTGTATCTTTTGCTGTTCCGGATGTAACACCAGGAGAATTGGGAGTTCCCAAAGTCAACGCTCCGGAACCTGCTTTTATCAGAAAACTATCGTTGTGTCCATGGTAGCAGCCTTCAAATTTGATGACCATTTCACGTCCGGTGTATCCGCGTGCCAAACGTAAAGCGCTCATGGTAGCTTCTGTTCCGGAGTTTACCATCCGAATTTTATCCACTGATGGAACCATTTTTTTAATCTGCAAAGCCATTTCGGTTTCGAGCAGGGTAGGAGCACCAAAACTGGTTCCCTTGGCTGCAGTCTTTTGAATAGCCATGATTACATCCGGATGGGAGTGTCCCAAAATCATTGGTCCCCAGGAACCGACATAGTCAATAAATTCATGCCCCTCAATGTCGAATACTTTAGCTCCTTTGGCGCTGGCGATAAACAACGGATCGCCATCGACACTTTTGAATGAACGAACTGGTGAATTTACTCCGCCGGGAATGTGTTTTTGCGCTTCCTGAAAAGCGGCTATGCTTTGGGTGTATTGTTTCATGGTTTCAATAAATCTTTATAAATTGATAATCGCATTTCCGTCCGAAATGGAAAAATACATTGTCGAACATTATCTCGCGGACGGTTCTTTTTTGTTGCATTCTCCACAGGGCGTTGCCCTGTGCTATTAGATGTCGCCCTTTCAGGGCTAAAATTACCCAAAAACCTTTCCCTCGGTTGGTGAGCTTGTCGAACCAGGGGAACGGGAAGGGGGCCTTTTATAAATCTTTGACGATATCCTGAGTATGATATGATAAGATGATGTCTGATCCTGCACGTTTGATTGAAGTCAGGATTTCGCGAACCATCCGTTTTTCATCGATCCAGCCATTTGCAGCTGCAGCCTTAACCATTGAGTATTCGCCACTTACGTTGTAAGCTGCAATAGGAATATTGAAATTGGTTTTCACGCGCTGTATGATATCCAGGTAGCTCAACGCCGGTTTTACCATCACAATATCGGCGCCTTCTTCAATGTCGAGGGCAACTTCACGCAAAGCTTCGTTGCTGTTGGCCGGATCCATCTGATAGGTGGCACGGTTTCCAAATTTTGGTGCGCTTTCTGCAGCTTCGCGGAAAGGTCCGTAAAAACTGGAAGCATATTTGGCCGAATAGGCCATGATTGGCAGATTATAAAAGCCATTCTCATCAAGTGCCCGGCGAATTGCTCCAACCCGGCCGTCCATCATGTCGCTTGGTGCAACCATGTCGATGCCTTCCTGAGCCAGAGAAACTGACTGTTTTGCCAGAGTAATTAGTGTCAGATCATTGTCGACATCGCCATTAACAATTGTTCCGCAATGGCCGTGAGTGGTATATTCGCAGTTGCAGATGTCGGCAATTACATACAAATCGGGCAATGCTTTTTTGAGTGCCCGGGTGGCTTGCTGCACAATCCCGTTGTGCTCACACGCAACCAAACCATGTTCATCTTTGTGCTCAGGAATGCCAAACAGAAGTACTGCCTGAACTCCGATTCCGAATAGACGGCGGCATTCTTCAACCAGTAAATCGACTGAAAGCTGTGAATTTCCGGGCATCGAAGAAATCGGATTGTTAACACCAGTTCCGGGACAAACAAAAAGTGGCATAACCAGATCGTCGCGGGTGAGGATTGTTTCGCGTACCATATTTCGCAATACAGGTGTGTGCCTTAATCTTCTGAGGCGTGTAATTGGGAATGACATAATTTAGATATTTAAAATTGTTTTTTCTGAAAATAATTGATGATGGCTGTATAAATTCCCTGTGAATTGGCGGTTCCGGCAGTAATCAGCGGTTCAATACCATTTCGGATAACTTCTGCTGAAGTGGTTTGTCCGATGCAGACCAACCTGAGCTTTACCGGATCGGCTTTTCCTGAAATCAGGTGAAGTAAGTTGTTGCAGCATGAAGGACTGGTAAGTACAATCATGTCATACTGATCATTAACAATCCGCTGAAGTGCTTCGCTGTCAACTGTTTCAGGAAGTATCGTTTCATAGAAAAGAATACGGGTACAAACGGCCTTCTTTGAAATTTTATCTTCGATTACACTTCGGGCCAGATTTCCGATTGGGAAAAGCACTCGTTCGCCTAAATTAACCCTATGAAAAAAGTCGGCAACAAAATCCTCAGCGGTGTTTCCCAGGTTGATAAATGCAGCCGATGTGCCATAACATTCCAAATGAGCTGCAGTTTTTTTACCTACAACTGCAATTTTTAAATGCTCCGGCAGTCCGTAGTTATTTTGAAGTTCAAAAAGTGCCTCAAAAAAATATTTCAAGCCATTGGGACTGGTAAAAACAATCCAGTTGAACGAACCGAGATTTTTCAGCTGCAACCAGGCTGACTCGTCGAGTGGCAATGGTTTGACCTCAATGGTTGGCATGGCAATTAAGGTTGCCGATTCTTCTGTCAAAAGGATCTCCAATTCAGCTGACTGCCCGGCAGGCCTGGTCGAAATAAAAACTTTGTTTTCGAGTAGTTTGCCCATAATCCTAATGCGTATTGTTGCTTGATTTGATCTGATCCAGGATTTCTCCAGCTCCTTTTTTTAGCATTTTTTCGCCTAATTCAACGCCTATTTCTTTACCGTTTAACAGGTCTCCTGAAATGTCTTCACGGATGTATTGTCTTCCATCAACCGAAGCCACAAATCCGCTCATTTCCAAAATACCATCTTTGATTTTTGAATAACATCCGAGCGGAACCTGACAGCCTCCCTGAAGGTGTGCCAGAAAAGCACGTTCAGCAATCACCGTATTCCATGTTTCTGTGTGATTCAGTTTTTCCATCAGAGCGTCTATCTCAGGATCATTCAGCCGGGTTTCGATGGCAATGGCGCCCTGACTAACAGCTGGCATAAGCAGTTCAGGATCGATAATTTCGGTGATGTATTTTTCAAGTCCAAGGCGCTGGAGTCCGGCTGCAGCCATGATCATGGCATCGCAATAACCTTCTTCCATTTTCTTGAGGCGTGAATTGACATTTCCACGAATATCTTTGATAATAATCTGATCGTTAATTTTCAGAAGTCCGGCAATCCTCCGTAAACTGGATGTGGCAATCACATCACCTGCTTTAAGATCAGCAAGCTTTTTGCCGTTCAAACTGACCAGCGCATCCCGGAATTCTCCACGTTCCAGAACGGCTCCTAATTTCAAGCCTTCGGGCAAAGTGGTAGGTAAATCTTTTAAACTGTGTACAGCCAGATCAACCGATCCGTCTATCAGCTCGTTTTCAATTTCTTTGGTGAACAAACCTTTGTCGCCGATTTTTGAGAGAGCAACGTCAAGAATTTTATCACCTTTTGTTTTTATGATTTTCAGTTCAACCTGCAATTCAGGAAAGATTTCTTCGAGTGTGGCTTTAACTTTTTTTGCCTGATTAAGAGCGAGTTGGCTGCCGCGCGTGCCTATACGTATCGTTTTTTTCATTCTGATCGATCAAAAGCAATCCGAAGTGGGAATGCCTGGAAGTAATTTTATGCGAATTTAAATAAATCGTTGATTATTTTAAGCGAATCAATGTTTTTGCCATTATCGGTTAAATCCTTGAGATTTTTTATCAGCAAGCGGGTATATCTCTGGGCAATGTGTTTTCCGTACCCATCAATAAGTTCCTGCATTTCAGGCGAACTGATTTTTCGATATGACAACAGTTCTTCCTGATTTATGGCATGAAAATTAGTTGTAATCGTGTTGATTGCCGGACGTAACGAACGGCTTGCAAGCCATTCATTAAAATCGTCAACTACTTCGTCGATAATGACTTTGGCTTGTTCTGCACTTTCCTTCTTTTTTTCGGTTGTTTGGTTCACTACTTCCTGCAGGTTATCAACGCCTAGCAATTCGACATTTTCAAGTTCGCCCACTGTACTTTCAATGTTCCGCGGAACCGATAAATCGATATAAATTTGTTTGTGCCCGGGCCGGATTTGCTGATTGTGTATGACCATTTCGGAGGTAATGAGTGGCGAAGTTGCAGAGGTTGCAATAATCACAACATCAAAACCGTGTAAATATTTCCCGAAAGTTTCAAAGGGGATTGTTCTTCCGGAGTATTTTACGGCGGTTTTTTCTGCTTTTTCGATGGTACGGTTGGTCACAACAATTTGTTTGACTCCCTTTTTATGCATATTCTGCAAAGCCAGATTTCCGGTTTCACCGGTTCCGATGAGTAAAACACTTTTGTCGGATACACCGTCGAGGAGAATTGAACACATTTCAACTGCAGCACTGCTTACCGAGGTAATTCCGAGTTTAATTCCGGTTTCAGTCCGGACACGTTTTCCGGCCTCGAATGATTTTTGGAAAAGACGCATCAGAACCGCATCGGTCAATGCCAATTCGGTACAGGTGACGTAGGCTTCTTTCAACTGGCCAATAATCTGATCTTCACCCATGATCAGAGAATCCAACCCAGAGCTGACTTCGAATAAATGACGCACTGCACCGGCATTTGCACGATGGTAAAAATAATGCCAGCAATGATCGGTAATTCCTTTAAATTTCTTGATCACTTCGTACACCAACTCAAATGCAGTCTGATTGTCGTGAATATTCTGTGAGAAATAAATCTCTGTGCGGTTACAAGTCGAAATGAGCACCATATCTGAAATCTCAGTTTCATTTTGAAGTAGTTCAGAAAATGAAACTATTTCATCTTTTGAAAAAGAAAAATTTTCACGAATCTCGAGTGGCGCTGTTTTGTAGCTGATTCCTATCACCCCTATCATAAATATATCTTTATCAGGATTGCTAATGAAAAATTAATCTGCACAAGATAAGTTACAATGCCGATTGACCTGAATCCTCAGGAATTGCAACCTATTCAGAATAAAAAATGTGCAAACTTTCTAATTTAGCAAGTTGATGGGGGAGGACGGGACAATTGAAAACCGGAGTGCAGAAACTCATGGACCTGGGTGTTCCTGAATTGAAATGGATTTGTTCCGGTATCGGGTGAAATTATGGACGCCTGATCTTCAGTCAGATTGCCGGAGGCAGTCTGAGACTGAAAGTTGTCCTGGTATGTTTGATAATAAAAAGTAGGCTGATCGTTTGTGTTCTGTTTTACATCTGCCGGTATCGTAACTGAAACAGTTGCTTCAGCAGACTCATCTCCGGTGCTATTATTGAACATACCCATAGCGAAGCCGAAAAAATAAAATGCGGCCAGCAACAGATAAGGCAATGGTGTTGATAATAGTCCGAGAAAAAACACAGTCGATGTATTTAAATGAATATTCAATTCAAAGTAATGTAGCTAAAACGCTCCAGTCTTTGTTTTGTTGTGGGCAAAAGTAATATTTCTGACTGAACAGTAACCGATCTTCTGATTGATATTTGTCATTTATTTTTTGGCTAAATCAATTGCCTAAGCAATCACTCGACATAAATTCCAGTTGTTACAAAAATATTACAAAACGATTAAATTATTAGGATGTAGATTGCATTTATATTAAAGTTTGTACCTTCTAAATAATTCTTATTTGCATCTTTGTGACCTAAACTAATGCACTAATTTTTATTAAAACGTACAATATGGATTTTTCAGGTTTACTTAAGTATTTTATCCCCAAAGAAAAGAAGTTTTTTGTGATGTTTAATCAGGCTGCTGAGAATACCATAGAAGCTTCGGCTGCCCTCCAAAAGCTGATCAATTCGCCTGACTTGGAAGATCGTAGGGCTATTGGTCTGGCAATCAAAGCTATTGAGAAAAAAGGTGACGAATTTACCAATCAGATTTTTGATGTTTTGAACCGTTCGTTTATCACTCCATTCGATCGGGAAGATATCAATGAACTGACCTCTACCATTGACGATGTGGTGGATTTGATTTACAGTTTATCTACAAAAATTGAGATTTATCGCTGCACTGTTTTCAGTACTTTCATGAAAGAAATGGTTGCCTTAATTTCTGAAGGATGTTTACTCATCAAAGTTGCTGTTGGTGGATTGGAAGATTTCAAGACTTCGCAAAAAGTTTTAAAAACCTGCAAAGAATTGAATAAATTAGAAAGTCGCATTGATGAATATTACCATATGGCTATTTCGAGCCTTTTTGAAAATGAAAAAGATCCAATTGAACTCATTAAACAAAAGGAAATTCTTCTGAATATTGAAAAAATTGCCAATAAGATGGAAGATGTTTCGGATGTAGTAAAAACTATATTGGTAAAATACGCCTGATTCCGGGTAAGTTTTTAGTTTCTAATCTCTTTATTTCAGGCTATGCTTACTATTTTGATTGTTATTATTGTTCTGGCTTTTGCATTTGATTTGATCAACGGATTTCATGATGCCGCCAATTCCATCGCTACTGTAGTTTCCACTAAAGTACTGGCTCCATTGCCAGCAGTTATTTGGGCTGCTGCGTTTAATTTTTTGGCTTATTGGATATTTGACCTTAAAGTTGCCAATACGGTTGCCAAAACCGTTGATGGCAGTGTAATCAGCCTTCAGGTTATTTTAGCTGGTATAATCGCTGCCATTATCTGGAATTTATTAACCTGGTATTTCGGAATACCATCATCATCATCGCATACATTAATCGGTGGATTTGCAGGTGCTGCGGTAGCTCATACCGGTAGTTTCGCTGTTATTAATCAGGGAGTAATTTTAAAAACTATCGGATTTATTTTTCTGGCTCCTGTCATTGGAATGCTCATTTCGTATCTTATTACCCTGGTAATTCTTTGGACCTGTCGTAGAGTGAATCCGCATCATGCCAACAAATGGTTTAAACGACTTCAGTTAGTTTCTTCCGGAGCTTTTAGTTTAGGACATGGCGGAAGTGATTCACAGAAAGTCGTTGGTATAATTAGTGCAGCGATGATGGTTTACATTGTTCATTTAAATACATTGGGTATAGCTATACCTGACTGGGTTCATGTTACTCAAACCATTGATGCTTTAGGTAAACCACACTTGCATGTTCCTTCCTGGATTCCGATTTCATGCTATACTGCGATCTCTCTCGGGACCATGATGGGTGGCTGGAGAATTGTAAAAACAATGGGTACAAAAATCACCAAAGTGACACCTGTTGAAGGTGTTGCAGCCGAAACAGCTGGTGCAATTACCTTGTTTGCGGTGTCTCAGGGTTTGGGTATACCGGTAAGTACAACTCATACTATCGCCGGTTCAATCATGGGCGTTGGAATGACCAAACGCCTTTCGGCAGTTCGCTGGGGCGTGGCATCTAATTTGCTTGTGGCATGGGTTTTAACGATACCGGTAAGTATGATAATTGCCGGATTAGTTTACCTTGCAATTACTGCGATGGGAATTTAATGATAAATGGTTAAATGGTTGAATTGTTAAACGTTGGTTTTAGCCATCTTCATATAGAAATTGGCAATTTAACCATTTAATCATTCAACAATTTAACCATTAAACAACGAGGAAAACAGCAATTTTCCCCTGAAAACTGCGACTGACTACTGACCACTTTTTACTCTTTCAAATATAAATTGCTGTCGCCATAACTCAGAAAGCGGTAGTTATTTGCCAAAGCATGATCGTAAATCTTTCGCCAGTTTTCTCCCAGAAATGCTGAAATGAGTAGAAGCAATGTGCTTTTCGGCTGATGAAAATTGGTGATGATTCCATCAACTATCATGAACTGATAGCCCGGTGCAATGATGATTTGTGTGGATGCCGATAAATAATCAATCTGATTTCGGTTGAGCATGTTCAGTAACGAAAGTAGTGCATCGTTGGCCGAAATCAGGGAGGTTTGTTTCTGATACGCTTCCCATTGAGAAACCTTCAAATCTTTCGTATTGATTTCTGGATTTTCATGTGCCTGAACTCCCAGCCAGTAAAGACTTTCAAGCGTACGGACCGAAGTGGTTCCAACTGCAATCTTCTTTCCGGAGTGCTGAATCAGTTGATTCAGGAAATCACGGCTGATATACAAATGTTCAGAATGCATTTCATGGTCCGAAATCGTTTCGCTTTTTACCGGTTGAAAAGTTCCTGCACCGACGTGGAGCGTCAATTCAGCCAGTTCATGGCCATCTTTTTCCAAATGACCAATGACTTTTTCCGTAAAGTGAAGTCCTGCGGTTGGCGCAGCAACCGAACCTTTAATCTTGGAATATACGGTTTGATAACGTTCCAGATCACTCAACTCTGTTTCGCGGTTTAAATAGGGTGGGATGGGCAGCGAACCAGCATGCTCTATGATTCGTGAGAATTCAAAATCGGGATTATTCCAGCTAAACCGGATCAGACTTTTATTTTTCTCCGGATCAGTTTGTTCCGCACAGAGATCAATTTCGGTACCATCAATCCGGATGGTTTTTCGTAACGGTTCACCTTTCCACTTTTTCTGGTTGCCTATCATGCATTTCCAAATGCATGATTTTGTGGTTTGAAATGAGATCTGATAATCGGAAGGTTCATGCGGATCGAGGCAGAAAATTTCAATCCGGGCACCGGTTTCCTTCTGAAAATGAAGACGGGCGCGGATTACCTTCGTGTTATTGAAAATCAGTAAACTTTCGGAAGGCAGAAATTCAGATAAATTTCTGAACTGTTCATCCTGAATCTGTCCATTCTTCCAAACCAGCAGTTTCGATTGATCGCGCTCCGAGAGTGGATATTTTGCAATTTTTTCATCCGGCAAATCGTAGGCAAAATCATCCATCGAAATTCCGGTGACCTGTTCAAGCAGATTATTTTCCATAGTTTACAGTTGGCCAAAAATAATAAAATCTTGTGTCTTGTATCTATTATCGTAGTTTTGTGCAAAATTTTAGAAAATGATCAAATCAGGAGATAAGGTAAGGTTTTTAAACGCGGTAGGCGGCGGCATAGTGAAATCGGTGATCAACAAAACGATGGTTAGCGTTGAAGATGAAAATGGATTTGAGGTTCCAATACTGATTAGCCAGGTGGTGATTGTTGATGATACCCTTTCGATGAATCCTCAAAGGCGCTCCAATGCGATCCGGGCTTCGGTGAAGGCAGAGGAAGCACCAGTGAAAAAAGAATTGCCGGCTGCTGAACCAAAATATGTTGCAGGGAAAGATGCGCCTGTGTTGTTTTTTGCCTGTGTTCCCCAAGATGAGGCAAATCCGGTGGAAGGCGAACTAAAGGTTTACCTTGTAAACGACAGCAATAATTTTGTGCTTTACAATTACAGTCACCTGAAAGATAAGGTTTTCAAAAGTGTTGAGTCAGGAAAAATGAATCCGAACAGCAAACGGTATCTGGAAAGTTTCAGTCGTTTCGATCTGAGTGATTTGCCTGAATTTCAGTTTCAACTTTTGTTTTTCCGGGAAGAATCGGCAAAGCTTGAAACCCCGGTGGTCAAAAGCCTGCGTTTGAATCCAACGAAATTTTATCGTTTGGGTAGCTACGAAAAAACGAAATATTTCAATCAGAATGTGATCATTTATTCCCTGCTCGAGCCTGATTTGAAAAACGAAATGGCCAAACTAAGTGAGAGCGATCTGACCCAAAAGACTCAGGACAAAGATGAACCGAAGCTTATCGTGAAACGAATCGTTTCGCCCGATTTGGTTGAAATTGATCTGCACATTCAGGAATTGCTTGAAGATACGAACGGAATGGCAAATCACGAAATGCTTGAGGTTCAGATTGGCCGTTTTCGGAATGAATTGGAAACAGCCATTGTAAACGGTACCCGGCGAATTGTATTTATTCATGGAATAGGAAATGGTACGCTCAAACAGGAGCTCCGTAAAGAACTCACAAGCAAGTTTAAAAAGTACTATTTTCAGGATGCCAGCTTCAAGGAATACGGCTACGGAGCTACCATGGTGATTCTGAAAAACGCATAAAAAGAATTTCAATCCACAGGGTAGAGACGCACGGCCGTGCGTCTCTACGTTTTTGAAAAACAACAACCACTCCTTTTTTTAGCAGATTATGCTACCTTTGCCACGCAAACCGCTCTATCGCTGTCCCGGGTAACCGGGAGGGAGGAAAGTCCGGGCAACACAGGGCATCGTACTTCTTAATTGGAAGGCGGGTGAAAGCTTGCAGTATGGTAACAGAAAATGACCACCCCCGAGTACTCGGGGGAACGGGTGAAAAGGTGAGGCAAAAGCTCACCGGCGACGGTGGCAACATCTTCGGCCGTACCACTTGCGAGTTGCAAAGCCAAATATATCATGATTTTCCCCTGAGAGGGAATACAGAACGGCCCGTTTTGATTCTTCGGAAGTCGTGAGGGGTAGGCTGCTCGATCAGCTTAGTGATAAGCTGGGCAGATAAATGATGGAGGCCCTGAGCATGTCGAAGGGTACAGAACCCGGCTTACAGGTTTGCGTTTTTATATAAAATGAGGCGATCGTTTTCGGATGATCGCCTCATTTTTTTTTTCTGACTATCATGAAAACTGAACCTTTTTACTGATATTTTCATCAATTGAATAAGAGCAAGGTTAAAATAGGATGTATAATAAATAAAATAACGGAAGTTTTAATTGCATCATTCAGGTTTCTTTGTTTTATTCAGGTGAATTAAATCTTGAATACTAATTGAATCTTCTACCATCAATCATTGTGCTTTTAATCTAAAAAGAAACAATTCGATATGACCAAAACAGCAAATCCGGAAGTTAAACTAAAACGTGTACTATCCCTCACCGACCTGGTAATTTATGGAATAATACTGATACAACCAGTTGCTGCACTTCCCTTGTTTGGGCACGCCAACGACATTTCAAAAGGCCATGCGGTTACCACGATTCTGGTTGCCATGGTAGCGATGATATTTACCGCAATAAGTTACGGGAGGATGGCCAACCGTTATCCGGCTGCTGGTTCAGCTTATACCTACGTTGGAAAAGGAATTAGTCCGCATCTGGGATTTGTGGCAGGTTGGTCGATGTTTATGGATTATTTGTTCATCCCGATTCTCTGTGTCATTTTTGCAAGCATCACTGCCAATCATTTATTACCGCTCATTCCATATTATTTCTGGATATTCTTTTTTGTCGGAGTTTTTACTTGGATCAATCTACGGGGAATCAAAGTGGCTTCAAGGACAAACTGGATTCTGATGATTATTATGAGTGTGGTTGTCTTTTATTTTATGGCAGCCGCAATTCGTTATATCTTTTTGAAAGAAGGTCTGGGCGGACTGTTTTCTTCACTTCCGTTTTATGATCCCAAGTCTTTTTCGTGGGGTTCAATAGGTTCGGCTACTGCATTAGCGTCCTTGACATATGTGGGTTTTGATGGTTTGACAACACTTTCAGAAGAAGTGAAAAACCCGAGACGAAATGTAATGATTGCTGCTGTGTTGACTTGTGTAATTACCGGAGTATGGAGCGGCGCACAAATTTATCTCGCCCAGGTTTCATGGCCAGACTGGTTATCGTTTACTGGTGGTATTACCGATGAAGTGGCCCGAAACAACGCGCTGGATACCGCTATTATGACGGTAGCCCATCGTGTGGGCGGAGCATTGCTCGACGGTTCATTAACCATTATCCTAATGATTGCGAGTATCGGATCGGGTATTACCGGACAACTTGGAGCAGCCCGTCTTCTTTTTGGAATGGGGCGCGATGGCGTGATCCCAAAGAAAATATTTGGACATCTCGGCCCCAAAACAGCAGTGCCGTTTTATAACGTTATTTTTATTGGTGTGCTTGCATTGATCGGAGCCCTGGTCCTTAACTACGAAGAATGTGCCCGCCTGATTAATTTCGGAGCCTTTTTTGCTTTTATGGGCGTAAACATTGCCTCAATCCGTGAATATTACATCAAAGCAGAATCAAGAACAACCAAAGGGTTTTTTAAGGATTTTCTCCCACCTGCAATAGGTTTTGTGATTTGCCTTATTATTTGGCTAAATCTTCCATTAAAAACCTTCATGATCGGAGGAGCCTGGATGTTAACCGGAATTATTTATCTGGCAATTAGTACCAAAGGATTCAAAAATGAAACCGTCATGATGGATTTTACTGAGGCATAACACTTTTTATACTAAAAAATAAAACGGAGAAGTCAGATTGGCTTCTCTGTTTTTTTTTGAACCAATGTCTGATTTTGATTTTTATCGGCACTGTTGTCCGGTAGAATTAAATGTTTATCCGCTACGCGGAAAAGTGAAATTTATTTGCATTGATCTACAGTACTTTATCCGCTACGCGGAAAATTCTCCGTAGGAGATAAAGTATTGTAGTAAAATCAAGCCCGAATCGCAATTTACCTCGTAGAGGTTAAACCATACAAAGGTTTCCAACTGAAGGATAAATTTTAACCGGACACCAATGATTTATCGGCATGATTTTTCCTCCTGCGAAGAAACAATCCGCTTTTTCCTTTACAGAAAAATATTTTGTAATTTTCCTATTCGTTAATTTCCGTTTCCTGAAATTCGTTTCACACAATCTGGATTGTTTGGGATGATCTTTTACAACAAAGAATCTTAACCGAATTATTGAAAATATTACTAAATATTAGGTCCGGAGGTTAAAATAGGATGCAAAATGAATAAAATAACGGAAGTTTATGATACGATAAAATATAAACTTTGCAATATACCATGGTAGCTTGTATTTTGAAAACTAAATATTTACTCAACCCGATAGCTATGAAACGATACCATTCAAAAACTTTAATTCTACTGTTTTTATTTCTGAATTCTATTTTATTTATGCGGTGCACAAACACTGGAAATCTGGTAGAGTTTAAGGCCGATGCTTTGTCTTCGAACTGGAAAATGCAACCACAGGACAAATTAGGAAGTGTCGATGAAGCTTCGATTTCTCAAAAGGGTTTCGATACCAAAACCTGGTATGAGGCTGATGTTCCCGGAACTGTTCTTGGCAGTATGGCAATACACAAGGTCATTGAAGATCCGACCTTTGGCATCAACATGAGAAATGTGGATACCCTGCAATTTCAACAACCCTGGTGGTACCGAACATCCTTTACTCTTGCCGGCGCTGATCTGAAAAAAAATGTTTCACTTCGGTTTAATGGAATAAATTACCGTGCCGATTTATGGGTCAACGGTAAAAAGGTTATCGGAAAAGACTCATTTGCCGGAGCATACCGTATGTTTACTTTTAATATCAATCCGTTTATTCAGGAAGGTGAAAATACGATTGCCTTAAAATTATCACAATATGCTTACGGCGAATATTCGCTTGGATTTTGTGACTGGAACCCGATTCCGTCTGACCGGAGTATGGGTATTTTCAGGGAAGTTTTCCTCGAAATAAATGATGGTGTCAAAATCCGAAGTCCTTTTGTTTATTCGAAAGTGGATACGGTTTCCAAATCGGCAGCCGACCTTTTTATTCAGGCTGAACTGGTGAACAGCTCAGATAAACCGGTTGACGGTGTTTTGCGTGTTGATTTTGAAGTGGGTACGGTGGAGAAAAAGGTTACTGTCAAAGCCGGAGATACTTTATCTTATCGGTTTACTCCGGAAGAATTTCCGCAATTGAAGGTGAAAAATGTGAACCTTTGGTGGCCAAACGGAATGGGGAAAGCCAATCTTTATAACCTGAAAACTCAGTTTATTGCTGATAATAAAGTGATTGACCAGGTTGATAAGAAATACGGAATCAGGGAAATGCGCAGTAATCTGAACGCACATAAAGACCGGACATTCGAAATCAACGGAAAGTTCATTCTGGTGAAAGGTGGCGGTTGGGCCGATGATATTTTCCTTCGTGACACCCGCAAATCGGTTGAAGCGCAGATGCGGTATATTCGTCATATGAATCTGAATAGCATTCGTTGTGAAGGTTTCTGGGGGAAAGATGATACCTTGTATGATTTGTGTGACGAATACGGTGTTCTGGTCATGGTTGGCTGGAACTGCATATGGGAATGGCAGGAATATCTCCACAAGAAATGTGATACAAAATATGGTGGCGCCGTAGGTGACGAAGATATCAAACTATTGTCGGAATCGTGGAAAGACCAGATGTTGTGGCTACGGAACCATCCGAGCATTTATTTGTGGATGCTGGGCAGCGACAAGCTTCCATGCCCCAAACTGGAAATGAAATATGTTGAACTTTTCAAAAAATACGATCCGTCACGGCCATATGCAACATCAGCCGGAGGTGCCGGTACTGACGACAATAAAATAGTTGCTGAGGTTGCGATTAAAAGTGAAATCAGCGGTCCTACCGGTATGAAAATGATGGGACCTTATGCCTGGACGCCGCCCTATTACTGGTTTACCGATACAAAACTTGGAGGAGCCTGGGGTTTTAATACCGAAACCTGTCCGGGAGCTGCAATTCCGCCTTTGGCTACTTTAAAGAAAATGCTTCCCGAAGCCAGTTTGTGGCCTATTGATAAAAAATACTGGGAATATCATACCGGAAGAAACGCGTTTACCACGCTGGATCGCGATATCAATGCGATTAACAGCCGGTACGGAAAATCATCAAACGTGGAAGAATTTTCCTACAAAGCCCAGGTCAACAACTACGAAATCATGCGTCCCCAGTTTGAGGCTTTTGTCGCCCACAAACCCAAAAGTACTGGTTTGGTGCAGTGGCAGCTCAATTCGGCCTGGCCAAAAATGATCTGGCAGCTCTACGATACCTACCTGCAGCCCAATGGTTCATTTTATGGTGTTAAAAAAGCCTGTACTCCGCTTCATGCGATATACAGGTATGGGTTCGATGACATTTATTTGGCCAATGAAGATTTGGCAGAAGCCAAAGGCCTTACCGTGAAAGTCAGGATTTTTGATATCCATTCCAAAGAAATTTTTGCTGATCAATGGACTGGCAGCATTCCGTCCAATATTTCAAAGTTTATTTACAAACTTCCGGAGTTGAAAAATCTGACTGCCGTATATTTCCTCGATTTGCGCATTTATAATCAGGAAAATAAGGAGGTGGATAACAGCATTTACTGGCTGTCAACAAAGAAAGATGTGTTGGATTACGAGGCTTACAAAAAACTGGAGTGGCCATATTATACTGCGACCAAGCAGTTTGCCGATTTTACCGCTTTGGATCAGTTGCCTAAGGTGAAATTACAGTGCGAATACCAGTTCAGTAAAGATGAAAAGTTTGGAAAGATCAGCCTGAAAGTGAAGAATCCATCGGATGCGATTGCTTTCTTTACCTTTCTCGATGTGGTTGATCAGGCAACTGAAAAGCCGATTTTACCAATCTACTGGGACGATAATTACGTGACACTTTTACCTGGTGAAGAGCGGACCTACAATGCCAGTTATTTTTTGTCTGATTCAGATGGAAGCAAGCCGGTGCTGAAAATCAATGCATGGAATGTGGAACCAATCATCTTAAAATAATCAAAAGCAAAGGAGTTATATATATGAGATATGCTGTAGGAATTGATTTGGGTGGAACTTTTGTAAAGTTTGCCCTGGTTTCCGAAAATGGTGATATTCTATTTGATGATAAACTCGCCATTGGTGGAAAGATTTCACGCGATGATATTCTGGAAACTGTGAGTAAAGCCATTCGTCTGGTAGTCGAAAAAGCCACAGAAATTGGAGTTTCAGTAATTGGAATTGGATTTGGATCCCCGGGAATTGTTGATGGAGGAATCGTTCATGGTGGTGCAGACAATCTGGACCGTTGGGAAAATATTGACCTTTCGGGTATGTATTCAGCAGAATTTGGATTACCTGTTCTGGTGGATAATGATGCCAACGTGATGGGATTGGGTGAGGCTGTTTACGGTGCCGCTAAAGGCTGTACCGATGTAATTTTTTTAACGGTCGGAACCGGTATCGGTGGAGCCATCATTATGAATGGCCAATTGTATGGCGGCTATAAAAACCGTGGAACCGAAATGGGTCATGTGACCATCGATCACAAAGGTATAGACTGCAATTGCGGTGGAAGAGGTTGTCTCGAAGCCTACGCTTCAACCAATGCGCTGATTGGTCAGTATGCGCTGCGTTCAGGAAAGAATCCTGAAGACATTAACGGACATTACATTGTGGAGAAATTTCTGGAGGATGAACCTGCTGCAGTGGACTGTATGCAGGAGCACACCGATTATCTCGGCCATGCCATCGCTGGTTTCATGAATACGTTTGCACCTCAGAAAGTGATTATTGGTGGCGGGATTTCCGAAGCTGGTCAGTTTTATATCGACATGATTAAAAAGTCGGCCTTCAGTTATGTGATGCCCGATTGTTCCAGATTTACAGATATTGTTGGGGCAACCCTTGGAAATAGTGCAGGTTGCCTGGGCGCCGCATCCTTGATTTTTAAAAACGTTATTTAACCGACATCTCATGAAGAAAAATTATTTTCTGGTCGTTCTGATCATGTTCGTGTTTTTTGTGATTTCATTTTTGACCAATATTCTGGGTGCACTTAATCAAAAAGTATCCGACAGCTTCACTTTGACCGAGACCATGGCGGGACTTCTGCCATTCGCTTTTTTTATTGCCTATGGAGTCATGTCGATTCCTTTCGGATTCTTGGTTGAAAAGTTCGGTGAGAAAAGGATAATGATTCTGGCTTTCGTGTTTGCATTCACAGGATCATTGGTTTTTGCAATTTTCCCTGTATTTAATGTGTTTATTGTTTCGCTGTTTACCATAGGTGCCGGAATGGCTGCCTTGCAAGTGGTCATCAATCCGCTTTTGCGTGTTTCAGGAGGTGAAGACAATTACGCTTTCAACTCCGTAATGGGCCAGTTGGTTTTTGGATTGGCGTCTTTTATTAGTCCCCAGATGTATTCCTATTTTGTCGTCAATATCGACAAGGGAAATACAAGCAAACCATTGATTGGTCTGATGTCGGGTCTTGTTCCGGCAAACATGTCATGGATTTCAGTGTATTGGGTTTTTGCCGTATTGGCCATTTTGACTGGTGTAATCATTTTTCTCGTGAAATTTCCGGCAGTAGAGCTGCAGGAAGATGAAAAAGTCGGTTCAAAAGACAGTATCCTGGAGCTGATTAAAAACAAATATGTAATCCTATATTTCATTGGAATCTTTATGTACGTGGGCTCTGAACAGGGAATTTCTTACTGGATGTCGAAGTTTTTAAATATATACCATGGAGTCAATCCTGATCTGGCTGGTGCCGATGCGGTTTCATATTTCTGGGGATTGATGACAGTCGGAGGAATTTTGGGACTGGTCCTGATGAAATTATATGACAGCAAGCAAGTTTTGAGATGGTTTACCGTAATGGCCATCATTTGCGTGGCTGCCGGATTGTTCGGCGGTGCTGAAATTGCTTTGTGGGCTTTACCGATATCCGGATTCTTTCTTTCCGTGATGTATCCAACAGTTGTTTCATTGGGTTTGAATTCAGTTTCCAAACATCATGGCTCATTTGCAGGTATTCTGATGACCGGTATTGCCGGAGGTGCCATAGTTCAGATCTTAATCGGAGCAATCAGCGACATGATCTCTTTAAAGGTCGGCATGATGCTGATCTTTGTCACATTGGGCTATATTTTAAGTATCAGTTTCTGGGCCAAACCATTGGTGAACAACAAAACCGTCAGCCTGAAGAGTTTATTCAGCAAAAACTAAATTCAATTTTGAAACAGATTTAATAACCTGAAAATAGATCAGTTAATACCATTTATTATGACAAAATTAGCAGTACTTGGAGGTTCACCTGTTCGTGACACCAAAGTGAATCCCTGGCCAAAATGGCCAGTATGGGACGAAAAAGAAGAAAAAGCCTTGCTCGAAGTTTTGAACAGCGGAGTATGGTCCTACAACGGCCCGAAAGAGACCGAGTTCAATAAAAACTTTGCCGAATTTTGCGGCGTCAAATATGTAGTTTCTGCAGCGAATGGAACTGTTACCTTGCAAATGGCCCTGGAAGCCTGCGGCATTGGAGTTGGCGATGAAGTTATCCTTCCCGGTTTGACCTGGCAGGCAACTGCAGCAACGATTATTGATGTGAATGCAACACCTGTTCTGGTCGATGTGTGCGAAGACACCTGGTGTGTCGATCCAAAAGAGATTGAAAAGGCGATAACTCCACGCACTAAAGCCATAATCCCAGTGCATTTATATGGCAATTTTGCCAATATGGATGAAATTCTCCGGATTGCCAAAAAGCACAACCTTTGGGTAATCGAAGATTGCGCCCACAAACATGGCGGCGAATGGAACGGTAAGAAAGCGGGAAGTATTGGTGATATCGGCAGCTTTAGCTATCAGTTATCCAAAATCCTGACTGCCGGCGAAGGTGGATCAGTGACTACAAATAACTTTGAATTGTATGAAAAACTGGATGCACTTCGCAATTGCGGACGCCGTCCCGAACCACCAACTGCCGCGTCTGCAAACAAAGGCGAGGGCCAATATTTTGATGCCGGAAATTTCTGTCAGTCAGGGAATTTCAGGATAACCGAATTTCAGGCCGCAATTCTGGTCGAAGGTCTCAAAAGATTACCGGAACAAAACCGCGTGAGAGACGAAAACGGAATCTACCTTAACTCGCTGATCAAATCAATCCCGGGAATTATCCCGATGAGAAGAGATGACCGCGAAACGAAAGAGTCTTATTTCAACTTTTCATTCCGATATAACCAGGCTGAATTCAAGGGTTTACCGGTTGCCAAATTCCGGGCTGCACTTACTGCTGAAATCGGAATTGAAGTTGCAGCAAGTTATACTCCGCTGAATAAATGCTCTTTGTATATGCCGCACACAAAACCTGCACGCCATAAACTTTCAGAAGAATACTGGGCAGCAATCAATCCGGAACGGTTTGAATTACCTGTTTGCGATAAGATTCACTACGAAAGTTCAGCCTGCATCCACCATAAAATTCTGATGGGAACAAAAGCTGACATGGATTTGGTCGCAGCTGCAATCCGGAAGGTTTATGACAATGCAGAAAATCTTTAATTCCTGATCAATCAATTTGTATCGATCATATTTTTATGAGGCTGTCTCAAAATACAAAAATCTCTATGAAATCGTCACCCCGAATTTATTTCGGGGTCTGACATTCATTGGGTTGGGATCCTGAAACAAGTTCAGGATGACTCGGTCGGTGTATTTTGAGACGGCCTCTTCCTTTAATGACATACCCAAAATTAATATTCAAAGACATTCTATTATGAAACAAATCAAAGTGGCAGTTATTGGCTGTGGCTACATTGCCAATTATCATGTTCGCGGACTTCAGACCATACCCAATGTTGAGATCGTTGCAGTGGTTGGTCTTCCTATTGAAGCTGCTCAGGCATTTGCCGATAAATATGGCATTAAGGAAGCAACTACTGATGTTTCAACGCTATATAACCGTAACGATATTGATGCAGTTGTCATCGGAACTCCGAATAAGTTTCATGCCCCATTTGCCATTGAATTCCTGAATAACGGAAAAGATGTATTTCTGGAAAAACCAATGGCGATGAGCGCTGAAGAAGGTTTGACAATCAAGAAAGCAGCTGACGCAAATAACAAGCTGGTCATGGTTGGCCACATGTGGCGCTTTGATACCGATGTCAATTACGTGAAAGATGTGGTTGATTCAGGACAAATGGGCGACATTGTTAAAACCAAAGGTTACGGAATCCATGAGAATTGGGGACCGGCAGGATGGTTCGCTCAAAAAGAACTGGCTGGTGGCGGTGCGCTCGCTGATATGGGTGTTCATGCGATTGATACCGTCCGATATATTTTGGGTGATCCAAAACCGACAAAAGTTTATGCCAAAATCGGAACTCATTACGGAAACTATGATGTGGATGACTCCGGAATCATCATGATTTCCTGGGACAATGGCACCGAATCGATTATCGAAAGCGGCTGGTGGCAACCACACATGGACGGTCCCGAAGCAGCAACCGGTTTATATGGAACCAAAGGATATGCCAATGTATTTCCAACTTATCTGAAATACAAAGTAGGAGGGGTTCCCGGAAAATTCGACGCCAAATTACCTGTTCGCACCGAACATTGCGAACAAGCAATGTACACGCGCCAAATGGAGCACTATATGGATTGTGTCCGTTCAAGGAAACAACCGGTTCCCGGATTTGCAGAAGGTCAGCTGATACTTGACATCGTTGATGCTGCTAACAAATCATCCGAAACCGGTGAAGTTGTGAATTTATTGCTATAAAAGTAATTCGGACTTAAAAGGCTGAAAATTCTTTATAAGCATATTAATGAGCTATTTATCTGCGCTTCAATTTAAACTGACTAACTAATAAATCATGAAGAAAAGAAATCTATTTATTGGAGGGCTGATTCTTGTTTCAGCTCAACTGGTCTTTCAGGCTTGTGCCGGAAAAGAACAACGGGAACCTCAGTTAGGCAAAGACAAAATCGAATCGGTTATTGCAGCCATGACTCCGGAAGAAAAAATTGGAATGACGGTGGGCGATGGAAAATTTCTAAAGGCAGCTGATTCAAAAAACATTGAGCAAGGCACCGGAATAATAATTGCCAACCAAAATTCGAAGATGGTAATTCCAAGGCTTTCCGTTTGGTCCACTGCGTTTTCTGACGGACCTTCCGGATTGAACCGCGATCCGCATCCGGCCGGTGCAACTGAATTTTCATATACTACAGCATTCCCAACGTCAACCTGTATGGCCGCAAGCTGGAATACAGAATTGATGGAAAATTTGGGTAAGGCTTTCGGTAACGAAGTTTTGGAGTATGACTATGACGTCATTTTGATGCCGGCACTGAACCTTCACCGAAATCCGAAAGATGGCCGCTGTTTTGAGTACTATTCTGAAGATCCTTTGCTCTCCGGAAAAATGGCTGCATCAGTTGTCAGGGGTCTTCAATCTAATGGAATTGGAGCTACCTTAAAGCATTTTGCAGCGCATAATCAGCAATCAAACCGAAGAATATACAATGCGGTAATGAGTCAGCGTGCTTTGCGCGAAATCTATTTACGTGGGTTTGAAATTGCAGTGAAAGAAGCCAATCCTGCAGCAATCATGACTTCATACAACAAGTTAAACGGCCACTATACTGCCGAATCGCCTCAACTATTAAAGGATATTGTTCGCGAGGAATGGGGTTTTAAAGGACTTTTTGTTACCGATTGGGACGGATCGGGGAGTGCTGTCGCAAAGGTACGGGCAGGAAACAACTTGCTGATGAGTGGTAACATGGATGAAGTAAACGAATTGACGGTGGCCCTCAAAGACAAATCGTTGGATGAAGCTACACTCGATAAAAACCTGGTTTCAAACATGCAGCTTAAACTCAATTCGCCCCGGGCAAAAGGCTATAAACCTTCATTTAAACCTGATTTGGAAGCTCATGCAAAAATTGCTCGTGAAGCAGCGTCCGAAGGAATGGTCTTACTCAAAAACGATAAACAAACTCTTCCGTTCAGGGAGGTTAAAACAGTTGCCGTTTTTGGCAAAATTGCCTATTACCTGATTGAAGCCGGTACCGGAAGCGGGGGAATTCGTAGCAACAAATATGCAGTTTCGGTAAACGAAGGACTCAAAGCGGCTGGATTTCAGGTATTGAAGAATCTGGAGGAAACTTATACTGCATTTAATCAGGATATTATAGAAAAAAATCTGGTGCCTGATTTTTTTAATACACCTCAAATGTTGGCGGATAATGGTATCAAAGATGGTAAAGCGCCCAGCCATTTCAAGAAGAGATTAATTCCGTTCCATGATGAAATGCCGATTTCCAAAGCCGACATTCAAAAGTCGGTTCCAAATTCAGATATTGCTGTAATTACAATTGGCAGAAGTGGCGGTGAAAATTATGAAAATGGTTATATACCAACTACAGCTCTTGAAATTGAAATGGTGAAAAACGTTAGTGAAGCTTACCATGCAGCAGGAAAGAAAGTCGTAGTTGTTCTCAATGTAGGTGATGTTTGCGAAACAGCCAGCTGGCGCGACTATCCGGATGCTATTCTGATGGCCTGGCAGCCCGGTCAGGAAGGCGGACATGCAGTTGCCGACATTCTGAAAGGAGCGGTTAATCCATCCGGAAAATTGCCCGATTCCTTCCCAATAAAATATGAAGATGTTCCTTCGGCAATTACTTTCCCTGGTGAACCTGCCATTAATCCTGTTAATTCCTTTTACAAAGAAGGCATCTATGTGGGTTACCGCTATTACGATACATTTAAAGTTCCGACAGCTTATGAATTTGGCTTCGGAATGTCATACACTTCGTTCGAATATGCTGATCTGAAGCTAAGCAGTGCCAGTTTTACAGATAAAATACAGGTTATGGTATCCATTAAAAATACAGGTAAAGTTGCTGGTAAAGAGGTTGTTCAGTTATACCTTTCAGCCCCAGCTACCGGACTTGAAAAACCCGATCAGGAATTGAAAGGATTTGCCAAAACGAAATTGCTCCAGCCAGGCGAAAGTGAACAACTCACTTTTGAATTGGATGCCCGCTCATTGGCATCTTTCCAAAGCGGAATCAGTTCCTGGGTTGCCGATGCCGGAAAATATGAAGTGCGCATCGCAGCTTCATCGAAAGATATTCGCTTGAAAGCTTCATTCGATTTGCCCAAGACGATTATCGTGGAAAAAGTTCATGACGTGTTGTATCCGAATTTTGCCATGAAAGAGTTGAGCCGAAATAATTCCAAATAGATTTAGTATTACACAACTATACAAATAACAGCAGAACCTCTTTTAATTATCGATATGAAAAACAGATTTGGAATACTCTGGATAATATGGACATTGGTTGGAGCTGCTTTAATATATGGTGTCTCAGCGTCTGATTCAAAAAATAGCACTATTTCATTAATTGCCAACGTTTTAAGTCTTTCGCCCTTAATTGGCATCATGCTTGCTTTAGGTTCAGAAAAAGCTGCCCGGCAGTTTAACGATTGGCTTCGCCAGAATCAGAATTCGCTGGTTTATGTTGCAGGTGGAATATCCCTTCTGTTCATGCTGCCTGGAATAGTAACATTTAAATTCGATCCGTATTATTCGGTCATATTTGCTACAATTGTTTTTGCGGTGTTAGGTACATTAAGGCAAGCTAAAAATGAAGAATTTACTCTGACATTTTCAGATTTGGCACTTTGGATGATACTCTGGATTCCTTTTGATCTGCGCTGGTACATGGATATGGTTCCGGGTGTAAGTGACTCCTATGCCTGGTGGTCAATTGCACTTTCTGTTATTGCCGTAATAGGCTGGTCCGGATACCGTGGCGCCGAAATTGGATATAATCTGGTGCCTAAATTCAAAGATTTGCGTGTCGTTTTGCTCTCAATGGCAATTATCATGGCATTTGTAGTTCCGCCGGGATTGTTAACCGGATTTTTGAAATTCTCCATTCCCGGATCTTACGATATTCCTAAATTAACCGCTCAATTTGTGGGACTCTTTCTGACCGTTGCTTTGCCTGAAGAACTGTTTTTCAGGGGTATTTTGCTTCGGGGACTGGAAAAGAGGTTTTCCAAGGAATGGATTCCATTAGTTTTATCCTCTTTGGCTTTTGGACTCATGCACTGGAATAATGCGAGCACTTTATCCACACAAATCACCTATATTTCTTTAGCAGCAGTTGCCGGTCTGGGATATGGCTGGGCGTACCGAAAGAGTGGAAATAATTTATTTGCAGCAATTCTTGTACATACACTGGTTGATTGGACCTGGAGATTATTTCTTACAAGTTAATACTTCTTTTCAAATCAATCATCGATCAGCTCCGGAAGTCATGGGGGCTGGTTTCTGCAAATGATAACGTACTACCTAACATATAGCCAATGAAAACATTTTTCAGAATTTTCATCTTAGTACTGCTCCTGAGTTCCTGCAAAGAAAAAACGGAGGTCAAAGTCGTCAACCTAAAATGCGAGTATAAGGTAAATCCGATCGGAGTGGACCTTGCAAAACCGCGGTTTAGCTGGATTTCCGAATCTGCTCAGCGGGGAGTTTCACAGTCAGCTTATCAGGTATTGGTTTCATCGAGTCAGAAGAATCTGGACGAAAATGTAGCAGATATCTGGGACAGCCAAAAGGTTTCGTCGGATCAATCGATTCAGGTTGCTTATGAAGGAAAAACGCTCGAAAGCAATCATACCTATTTCTGGAAAGTAAAAATATGGGATCAGAATGGCGATGAACATGTGAGCGAGCCTGCTTTCTGGACTACCGGATTATTGAACGAATCGGACTGGAAAGCCAAATGGATTGGCTTAGATAAAGCAGTTGGTAACGACAAGCCGGATGCTCCGCATAAAATACTTTCAGCAAGGATGTTGAGGCACGAATTTATCCTGGATAAAAAATTGAAGTCGGCGACAGCTTTTGTTTCAGGACTTGGTTTATTTGAACTTTACCTAAACGGCAAAAAAATCGGTGATCAGGTCCTGGCTCCGGGATTGACGGAATATAACAAGCGTGCTTTTTACATGACTTTTGATGTCGCCAGATATTTGAATCCTGATAAAAACACGATTGGAGTAATCCTCGGGAATGGTCGCTTTTTTTCCATGCGTGGCGGTGGTACCGAGAAAACAAGGAATTACGGTTTCCCGAAAGTGATCTGTCAGTTGCATGTAAAATATGAAGATGGTACGGAGCAAACCATCGTTTCCGATGAAACCTGGAAGCTGACTGCCAATGGCCCGATTCGTAAGAACAGCGAATATGACGGGGAGTTTTACGATGCCCGCATGGAACTGAAAGACTGGAGTAAAACGGGCTTCAATGATGCCACCTGGATGAATGCTGAATTGGTACAGAAACCTTGTGAAAAGTTAGTTGCACAGCCTATTGAGCCGATTAAAATAACTGACGAAATCGCGCCGGTGGGTGTGAAGGAGATCAAACCCGGAACCTTTATTTTTGATATGGGCCAGAATATGGTTGGCTGGTGCGAATTGCTGGTGAAGGGTAAAAAGGGCGATAAAGTTACGCTCCGGTTTGCAGAGCGCCTCAAGGACGATGGATCGTTATATCTCGATAATATCCGTACTGCAGAAGTTACGGATACCTATATCCTGAAAGGCGAAGGCGAAGAAAAATGGGAACCTCGTTTCACTTACCATGGTTTTAAATACGTTGAATTGATTGGCTATCCGGGTAAGCCAACTTTGTCTTCCATCAAAGGAAAAGTAGTTCATGATGCGCTCGACGTTTCAGGCTCATTCAGTTGCTCCAATCCATTGATCAACAGTATTTATAAAAATGCATATTGGGGAATCCGCGGAAATTACCGGAGTATTCCAACCGATTGTCCTCAACGCGACGAACGGCAAGGATGGCTGGGCGACCGCTCGGCAGAATGCACCGGCGAAAGTTACATTTTCGATATCTCGAAGCTATATAATAAATGGGTGACCGACATGAATGATGCCCAGTTGGAAAGTGGCAGCCTTCCGGATGTTGCACCTTCCTACTGGCCTTTCTATACCGATAATACAACCTGGCCGGGCACTTTCCTCTTTGCTTCGGACATGCTTTACACACAATATGGCGATCTGAAGACCATCGAAACCAATTATCCTGCTATGCAGAAATGGATTCAGTACATGAGCCAATTCCTGAAAAACGGGATCATGCCCAAAGATATGTATGGCGACTGGTGTGTTCCTCCGGAAGATTTGAAACTCATCAACTCAAGCGATCCGGCACGTATTACCAGCGCAGATTTTATCGGGACCGTATATTTTCACCATGAACTGAAACTGATGGCTAAGTTTGCCGGATTGCTGGGCAAGGCTGACGAGGCTGCCGCATATTCCAAAACTGCTGATGCAATGAAAACGGCATTTAATGAAAAATATCTCGATAAAAAAGAGCTTAAATACAGCAACAATACCTGCACCTCAAGTATTTTGCCACTGGCTTTTGACCTCGTTCCGGATGAATACCATGAACAGATTCTTGATAATCTGCTTCAAAAAATCCTGAGTGAAAATGGCGGGCATATCGGAAACGGGCTAATCGGAGGGCAATGGCTGATGCGCGTATTGTCGGATAACGGACATGCCGATGTAGCTTATTCTTTGGCCGCTCAAAGCACTTATCCGAGTTGGGGGTACATGGTAAATCAGGGCGCAACCACCATTTGGGAACTCTGGAACGGCGATCACGGTGATCCGGGCATGAATTCAGGAAACCATGTGATGCTTCTGGGCGATCTGATCATCTGGTATTACGAAAATCTGGCCGGTATCAAAGCCGATCCCGAAATTCCGGGATTTAAACATATCCTGATGAAACCCTACGTTTTGGGTGATTTGACTTCTGTCGATGCATCATACAATTCCATTTACGGACCGATCAAAAGCGGATGGAAACTGATTGAAGGTAAATTTACTTGGAATATTACGATCCCGGCCAATACAAAAGCCACGGTTTATGTCCCGACACTTGAAAAAGAGGATGTTCTTGAAGGTGGCAAATCGGCTCAAAAGAGCGAAGGCGTAAAATTCCTCCGGTGGGCTGACAATCTGGCTGTGTTTGAAATTCAGTCCGGGAATTACTCATTTACTTCGAATGGAGTAAAGAAAATAGCCACTGTAAGCTATCTGCCTACTCCGGTGATCACTCCGGCTGATACGCTTTTAACCTCCGGAAGTAAAACTCAGGTTAAAATAAGCTGTGCCATTCCTGTTGCAAAAATTCATTATACCACCGATGGAACTTCGGTGACCGAATCGTCTCCGGTTTACGATAAACCGTTTGAAATATCGGGCAACATGGTTGTTCAGGCTCAGGCATTTGCCAACGGCTTTCATAGTAGCAATCAGGTTAAAGTCGTATATAGTTTTGTCGATCCGGCGAAGAACGGCATTTTGTGGACGCGCTACGACGGTGTGTTTATCCATATCCCCGACCTCTCTAAAATGAAACCGGTGGAGCGGGGAGTGGCATATAAATTCGACCTGAAAAAGATGAAACTGCCCAAATACAATTTCGTTCTTCAGCTTAAAACGTATATCCAGATTGACAAAGAGGATGATTACACCTTCTACATTACCTCGAACGACGGCAGTAAATTATATCTGGACGAAAAGCTACTTGTTGACAACGACGGAGAGCACGGAGCAAAAGAAATGAGCAATTCAATTCACCTGAATAAAGGAAGGCATCCAATCGGGGTCGAGTATTTTCAGACTGGAGGCAGCACGGTGTTAACCATGTCATATGGTTCCGGCGAAATCAGGTATCAGCCTGTTCCTGAACACATCTTGTTTAAATCAAAGGAGTAATGAAATTTTCGAGATTGATAAGTTTCGTTTTCGCCGGCATTTTTTTCGGAAGTTGCATTCAAAAGAATTCTTCCGAAAAAGATTACACTGCCATGGTGAATCCTTTTGTGGGAACCGTTGGCAGCGGAAAGACCTTTCAGGGACCGGTTTTGCCCTACGGAATGATTCAGCCCGGACCTTATTTAAGGTATGCCGCAGATAAAAATTCAGGAACGATCTATGGTTTCAGCCAGACCCACCTCAGCGGCATGGCTGGTGGCGGAAGCGAAACGCAAGGCGATATTTTATTCATGCCAAGCGTTGGAAAAGGTTCTTTTCTGAAAGGGTTTCCGGCTGGATTCCAGCATCAAAACGAAATAGCTTCGCCGGGTTATTACAAGGTCAGACTGGACAGTTCAAATATACAGGTGGAAATTACCGCCACAATCCGGTCCGGACTGTATCAATTTACTTTTCCTGAATCATCGACTTCGGGAGTTTTCCTGAAACTGGAAAACGGAACATTGACGGTAAAAGACGGTGAGATTTCTGGGTGCAACAACAAACGGGTGTATTTTGTGGCCCGGTTTTCAAAGCCTTACAAAAATTTTGAAATTGCTCAAAATGATCTGGTTGTAAGCAATCCGGATACCGTGAAAGCTGAAAATATCAAGGCGTTTTTCCGGTTCGATACCAAAGCTAATGAAGCCGTTTTGCTGAAAGTTGGTATTTCAATGGTGAGCATCGATGGTGCGCGTAAAAATCTGGAATCGGAAATGCCGGACTGGAATTTTAATCAGGTCAGGGAAAATGCCCGTGCCAGCTGGAAAAAAGAACTCTCAAAAATTGAGGTGGAAGGTGGAACTCCAACAGAACAAATCCTATTCTATACAGCGCTTTATCACTCGATGATCCATCCGAATATATCCATGGATGTTGACCGGAAATTCCGCAGTACCAATGGAAAAGTATACACTGCAAGCGATTTCGACAATTACACAAATTTCTCGCTTTGGGATACTTTCAGGGCTTTGCATCCGCTCTATACCATCATCAATCCAGAGAAAACTTCACAGTTTATTCGGACTTTTCTGGAACGTTATGACCACAACGGCCGAATGCTAATCATGGAATTTGACGGCGTAGAAGGCGAGCATCCACCTATGATTGCCTACCATTCTTTATCAGTTTTGGCAGATGCCTATGTCAAAGGAATCCGGAATTACGATGTGCCGAAAGCTTATGAGGCTGCGAAAAAGCTGGCAATGGACTACATCCGTCCTGAAAAGGAACTTTACCTGAAATATGGCTATATTCCTTCCGACCTAAAAGGACAATCGGTTTCGATGAGCCTCGAATTCAGTTACGACGACTGGTGCCTGACGCGTTTGGCTCAGGATTTTAATCCTGACGATGAGCTTTATTACAGCCAACGCGGCGATTTCTACCAAAATGTTTTCTCGCCGGAAGTCAATTTTATGCGGGGCCGGAAAAGCAATTTCCAGTTTGTCGACCAATTCGATCCGATGCAAACCATCAACCATTATACCGAAGCCAATGCTTACCAGTATTCGACTTTCGCACCTCAGGATATTGACGGCCTGATCGCGCTGATGGGCGGCGACAAGGTTTTTGAAAACTGGCTGGATTCCTGTTTTTCGGTCCGGACCGATTATTCGAAGATCAATTTAAGTGATGTGACCGGCTTGATCGGCCAGTATGCACATGGCAATGAGCCAAGTCACCACATTGCCTGGTTATACAATTATGTCGGAACTCCATGGAAAACTCAGGAGAAGCTTAGGCAGATCCTTTCGACTTTGTATAAAAATGAACCCGAAGGAATTGATGGCAATGAAGATTGCGGACAAATGTCGGCCTGGTATGTGATGAGCGCCATGGGTATTTATTCGGTAACTCCGGGAATGGATTACTATGTGCTTGGCAGTCCGCTTTTCGATAAGGTGACGATCAATCTGGAAAACGGAAAGAAATTTGAAATCACTGCCAAAAATAACAGCGAGAAGAATTTGTATATCCAATCGGCCAGCCTGAACGATCAGACCTATGGCAAATCATTCCTAAAACATGCCGACATCATGAATGGCGGGAAACTGGTTTTTGAAATGGGAAGCACACCAAACAAGGAATGGGGAGCAAAGAAAGCGGATCGTCCGTATTCGCCGGAGAAAAAGTTCAGCTATGCAAAAACGCCAAAGATTGATTTTTCGGATATACTGTTTCTGGATAGCCGGACGGTCACGATTTCAGGAACAGAACCGGGCGCGAAAATCTATTATACCCTCGACGGATCTGAAGTAACCGAAAAATCAAAGCTTTACACAATTCCGATAATGCTCACCAAACCAACAGTTTTGAACGTCAGAAGTTATGTGAATGGCATTTCTCCGAGTTGGCCGGTCAGCATTGATTTTAAGCAAATTGCCATGCTCGATGCGGTCAATGCTTCAGGACTTAAACCCGGTGTAAGCTACCTTTATCGTGAAGGAAGTCTGGTGAAGAGTGCCCGCGAACAAAGCGAAGCACCTATTGTGAATACTGGGGTTTTATCGACTTTTAATGTGGATGCAATTAAGGATGAGAGGGAATTCGGGTACAACTTCGATGGGTATATCCAGGTTCCTGAAACCGGGGTTTATACCTTTTGGCTCGAAGCCAACGACGGCGCCATTTTATATCTAAATGACAAGCTGATCATCGACAATGATGGCGGACACCGGGCACAGGTTCTGGATTCAAAAATCGGACTCAAAAAAGGCTGGCACCCGATTAAGGTCGATTATTGCCAGAATGGTCTGGCAAAAAGTCTGGTACTGGAATGGTCTGGTCCGGGTTTTGACAGACAGCAAGTTCCTGCAGGAGTGTTGTTTCATTAAGCGTTGTTTAATCGAAATGGCTGAATTGCTGAGAATCGCTACTATCCTTTGCCGTTGACTTCAGTCAACGGTTTTCGGAATGAAAATGAATCAGGGCTTTAGCCCAATTGTGGCTGAAGCCATTAGCTTTTTTAGCCAATCATCCGCCTGCTGAAGCAGACGGCAAAGAATAGAATATTAGGATCAATATTTTTAAAAACCATGTAATAAACAATGAAACCTGTCAAACAAATATTCCTGATTCTAATATGCCTTGGAATCTTTTGTTCATGCACAAAGTTGTCCGGCCAAACTCATGAATATACCAAACTCGTTGATCCATTTATCGGCACTGGTGCCGATGGCAATACCTGGCCAGCCGCCAGTATGCCGTTTGGAGGCGTACAGTTAGGACCGGATACGCGGCTAAATTCCTGTGGCGGATATGCTTCGGCTGATAGTATTATTCTGGGTTTTTCGCACACCCACCTGAATGGGGTAGGTGAGCCGGAATATCGCGATGTGCTGTTTATGCCAACGACTGGCAAAGTTCAGCTAAATCCAATGTCTCTGGGAAAGAAAGGTTCAGGCTATGGGTCGGCTTTCGACCACAAGCACGAAAAAGCCTCACCCGGATTTTATTCCGTATTGCTGAAAGATTACAACATTCAGGCTGAACTGACTACAACTTTACGTGCCGGGTTCCACAAATATACTTTTCCTCAGAGCGACAGCGCTCATATTGTCATCGATTTGGCTTATCCGTTTGGTGCCGAAGTCCTGAACATCAAGAAAATCAGTGATACCGAAATCGAAGGCTTGCGCCGTTCGCATGGCTGGGCCTGGGACCAGTATGTCTATTTTGTGGCCATTTTCTCCAAACCATTTGCTTCGCTTGAATTGGCGGTGAACGATACGATCCGGAAAGAACTTGCAGAAGCGACAGGAAAGAACATTCAAGCAGTGTTGAATTATCAGACGAAAGCCAATGAAACCATATTGGTGAAAGTGGGCATTTCGGCTGTCAGTGCCGATGGTGCACGTAAAAATCTGGATGCAGAAATTCCGGACTGGGATTTTGATAGGGTTAAGAAGGCAGCAGAACTGGCCTGGGAAAAGGAACTCTCGAAAATTGAGATTGAAGGTGGAACACCTGAAAAGCAGAAAATTTTTTATACCGCCATGTATCATGCCCATCTGAGTCCATGCACTTTTTCTGATGTGGATGGTCAGTACCGCGGAGTCGATCATCAAATTCACCGGAGTGAAGGATCGGTGCATTATACAGTGTTCTCATTGTGGGACACTTACCGGGCCCTGCATCCGTTGTTCACCATTTTAGATCAGAAACGGACCACCGATTTCATTAAATCATTGTTGCAAATGTACGACGATGGCGGTCGCCTGCCGATGTGGCCGCTGGCCGGAAACTACACCGACGATATGCTGGGCTATCATGCGGTGCCGGTCATTGTGGATGCCTACATGAAAGGAATCCGGAACTATGATGTGGAAAAAGCTTTTAAGGCTGTCAAGCACAGCGCAGAACTGGACAAACTTGGCCTGAAATACTACAAAAAAATCGGTTATCTGCCATTCGACCGTCAGGGCGAATCGGTTTCCAAAACGCTGGAATATTGCTACGACGACTGGTGTATTTCGCAGATGGCCAAAGCCATAGGGCAGAAATCAGACTATGAAACTTACCACCAGCGTGCGCATTACTGGGAAAATGTGTTTGATCCCTCAGTCGGATTTATGCGCGGAAAAAGCTTTGACCGAACCTGGCTCGCACCTTTCGATCCGCTGGTCAATTCAGCCTATTCCGAAGGGAATGCCTACCAATACATGTATGTTCCGCACGATGTTGACGGGCTTGCGGCCAAATTTGGTAGCGACAAGGCTTTTGCGAATTGGATAGATACGCTTTTTACCCTCGAGTCGAAACGCGGAGAGCGTGGTTCCATCGGCCAGTACTGGCATGGCAATGAACCGGGTCAGCAACTTCCTTATCTGTACAATTATGTGGGCGAAGCCTGGAAAACACAGAAATTGGTCAACCGGATTCTGAATGAATTGTATACCACCGAACCAGACGGACTGGCCGGAAATGATGATTGCGGACAGATTTCGGCCTGGTACATTTTAAGTTCGATGGGCTTTTATCCGGTCGCACCGGGGCAAACCATTTATGCCATTGGTTCGCCACTGTTTGCAAAAACCACGATTCATCTGGAAAGCGGAAAAACGATTGTGATCAAAGCCAATAATGTGTCGAAAGAAAATGTGTATATTCAATCAGCCAGACTGAACGGAAATGATTACAAGAAATCCTTCCTGAAACACGAGGACATTATGAAAGGTGGAGAACTGGTGTTTGAAATGGGCCCGAAACCCAATAAAACCTGGGGAACAGCCAAAGCCGACCGTCCGTATTCCGAAAACGGTGAACCGGTTGTTCAGCCGCCCTACATTAAATCCGGAGATTTGTTGTTCAAAAAATCAACCCTGGTTTCACTGGGTTGTGATACTCAAAATTCGTGTATTCGCTTTACCCTGGATGGTTCAGAACCCACTGAAAATGCAAAGATTTACGAAAAGCCTTTCGAAATTTCGGAAAGCACGATACTGAAAATGAAAGCCTTTGCCCTGCAAAAATCTCCGGGCATTGTATTTAGCTGGCAGTTTGAAAAAGCCAAACTTAAAGAAGCAGCTCAGATAGATGCGGTTAAACCCGGATTGCATTACGATTATTTCGAGAAGTTTTTTGTCAATGTAACCGACCTGGATAATGTTGATCCAATATCTTCAGGAATAACCAGTAAATTCAGTTTCGACGAAAAGAAGCGTGAGAACTATTTTGGCTTCCGGTACACCGGATTTATTAAGGTTCCGAAAGACGGTATTTACACCTTTTACCTGAAATCGAACGACGGCAGCCGATTGTATATTGATGGCGAAGAACTGATCGAAAATGATGCCAATCACGGTGCCGTTGAAGAGCCTGGAACGGTTGTTTTGAGAGCTGGCTTGCACCGGATTGAAGTCAAATACATGCAATGCGGCGGTGGAAAATCATTGATTGCCAGCTGGTCTGGACCCGGAATCGAAAAGCAGGAAATACCTGCATCTGTATTATTTCACAAAGAAAAATAAACGAATAACCCATAAAAATGAAAAACTTCAGACTCGTTTCAAGGACAAAATGGATCACTTTAGTGCTTCTTCTGTTTGCCGGAAGCCTGGCGGCACAGGTCAAACTTCCACCTTTTTTCAGTAGCAACATGGTGTTGCAGCAGGGCATGGAAATTCCGGTATGGGGTTGGGCTTCCCCCGGAGAGAAAGTAACCGTTAAGCTTGAAAAAGCTGTTGTTTCGGCTAAAACGAATAAAGACGGGAAGTGGTCAGTAAAATTGCCGGCCATGAATTATGGCGGACCATACCAAATGACAGTAAAAGGGAAAAACCTCCAAACATTTACTAATGTGATGGTTGGCGAAGTCTGGGTGTGCTCCGGGCAATCCAATATGGAATTCAACCTGATCACAGCCAAAAATGCTGAGGCTGAAATTGCGGCTTCCGCTTATCCCGATATACGCTTGTTTACAGTAAAAAGAAAGATTTCGCAAATTCCGTTGGATAATGTGGAGGAGGAACAGTGGCAAAAATGTTCTCCGGCTACTTCACCGCGTTTCTCGGCGGTGGCTTATTTCTTCGGAAGGGCACTCTATCAGATACTGAAAGTTCCGATCGGACTAATCAATACTTCCTGGGGCGGAACCGTGGCCGAAACCTGGACCAGTGGCGACATGATTGCACAGAATCCCGATTTTGCCAATCAACTTGCACAGTTGAAAAAAATCAATCTGGACGATTATGCCAAAAGCATCGAGAAAGAAGTCCGGACTCGGATTGGTGAATTTTCAACCGTTGATCTGGGAATGAAAGGCGATCAGGCCATTTGGGCAGCTCCCGACTTTGACGACAGCAAATGGAATTTGATGAAATTACCCGGATACATTGAGCAAAATGGTCTGGACGGAGTTGACGGAATCATCTGGTTTCACAAAGAGATCAACATCATGCCGTCAGAAGCCGGTAAACCTGCTTTACTAAGTCTGGCAAAAATCAATGACTCTGACCATACTTTCCTGAATGGTACATTAGTCGGATCAACCATGCTGATGGCCGAAAAATCACGCCTCTATAACATTCCTGCCGGCGTTCTGAAATCCGGGAAAAATATCCTGACCGTTCAGGTGGAAGATATCGGTGGTAATGGCGGAATCTATGGTGACTCTGCAACGCTCAAATTGCAATGCGAAAAACGATCCATTTCATTGTGTGGGAACTGGAAATATAAAGTTGGTCTGGTCAAATTCAATACTGTCTTAAGTCCAAATTCTTACCCAACATTGCTTTACAATGGAATGATCAATCCCTTGGTACCCTATGGAATCCGGGGAGCAATCTGGTATCAGGGCGAGGGCAATGCCGGAAGAGCCAAACAATATCAGCGCGTATTTCCGGATATGATTAAAGACTGGCGAAATCATTGGAATCAGGGCGATTTTCCTTTCCTTTTTGTGCAGCTGGCTAACTTTATGAAGGCAGATTCGGTACCTGTTGAAAGCACCTGGGCCGAACTTCGGGAAGCACAAAGCAAAACGCTGGCCTTGCCGAATACCGGAATGGCTGTCACAACGGATGTGGGTGATGCCCTGGATATTCATCCCAAAGACAAACAAACGGTCGGAAACCGGTTAGCCTTAGCTGCGTTTAAAGTCGCCTACAAGCAGGAACTGATTTATAACGGCCCGGTATATCAACAGATGAATGTCAGCGGAAACAAGATTGTTTTAACTTTTGATCAGGTTGGAAACGGATTGAAAATCAGGGATAAATATGGGTATCTTAAAGGTTTCACAGTTGCCGGCGAAGATCATCAATTCCATTGGGCAAAAGCGTTAATTACCGGTACCCATACCATCGAAGTTTCATGTCCTGAAGTTCAGCATCCGGTGGCGGTTCGTTACGCATGGGCCAACAATCCGGATGATGCCAACCTGTACAACAGCACTGATCTTCCGGCATCATCTTTCCGGACCGACCAGTGGAAAGGAATTACAGAATAAATAAAATCCTGATGATAAAAAACAAATTCATGTCTCGATTGAGGGCATTGACCATTCTATTTCTGTACCTGTTGTTGATGCCTGAAGTTTTCGCCTTGGGAACGGTCGATCCGTCTTCTCCGGATTACACCGGCAGAAAGGGAAAGAAAATTTACGTGTCGAAGTTGGGCAACAATTCCGAAGGCAGCAGCTGGACGACGGCTTTCCAAACCATTCAGGCAGCCTTATCGGCCATTCCGGATGACATAGGCGGACATGTGATCATGATTCGTCCCGATAGTTATGCCGAAGCTAATTTATCCACTGCTTTCAAGGGAGCAAAGGGTGCCTACAATTTGATCATTGGCGATACCGACGGCAAATTAGGTTCAGGAGCAACTGGCCGGATAGTCGTCGATTCAGGTGATCCGCAAAAAGGTTTTAAAAGCTACGACTGGTGGGGCACGATTCGCTCCACCACAAAAGGCTGGAGGCCGGAGTTCACCGAACAAACTTTTTCGAGTATCTGCTGGGACCGGTGGATTCTGCGCAATCTCTACACTTCGGGAGGTGATGCCGGATTCTTTTGGGACCTGACGGATAAAAGCGGTGAAGGTTTTACCATTATTTTAGAAGATTGTGTGGGTATCGGCCGTGCTTTTGGAGGCGGAATTTGTTATCCGGTAGTTCGCCCCGATGAACCCAGCATATTCCGGAGGTGCTACTTTCTGGCCCTGGATTGGGTTGGCGATACTGGTGCCATTTTGGTTGGTGGATGGGAAAAAACGATGCCCGAATTTCCCCATCTCATTTTGGAAGATTGTACCTTGGTCCATCCGGATAATGCTTTGGCCATGTCGTATGCCAGTAATTGCGTGAATGTCAGGGCTACCCGCTGTCGAATGATTGTATTAAATTTTACACAGCCCGAAATGGGCGGCAAATCTACGGGGATCATTTGTACCCAGGGACACAAGCTGACCGGAAAAATGCATGTTGATCTGGAAGACTGCATGCTGGCCGGTTATAGTGTATTTACTCCGGGTGAGGATGGCAAGGCGGTCAGTTACACCACCAAAGGTAAAGTTCAGGCTTATGTGCAGTTCAGTCAGCCTATTCCTGAAGGTTTTGAACGGATCAACCGTTGGCCTGCAGATTTATTTGATTACATGGCAATTCCAAAAACGATATTGAAAGAATAATACAATGTTTAGTATTAAAAACAGAAACGGACTGAAAGGCCAAAATAATTTAGCAGAGGGCAAACGACGAAGGAGTGACGCCCTGGGTTGTAAAAGGAATATAGTAATCGTCCGCGCGATGACGTTTATTAGAAAGAAATTCTTATTTCGGACGAAAGATATTGCATCTATTTTCCGGGAAATAATATCCCGCGATTCCCTGCCAGCTGCAGGCTGGCGTCCGAAAGAAATTATTTGCTTTGTTTATCGACTTCCGTCGGACGGTTTTTGCCGTTCCCTTTGTACCCAGGGCGGCGTTTCAGTTCGTTCCTCCTGAAACTCTGCCCTGGGCTGAATTATACTGGCCTTTCAGGCCGAGACTTGGGTCAATTAGTAGCTAATTATAGAGTGGAAAAAAGACCAATTTAAAGTTCTCAGAGTGAGTTGGCAGTTACGATAACTGTATAAAATAAATTTTGTAATTTAAAGAGAATCTACATAACGCATGAAAAACTATAGCCTGATCATCCTCATGAATATTGCTTTTGTACTTTCATTGGGCGCTCAAACGAAATCCCCTGTCCGGAATTTGCTGTCGGATAATGATTTGGGATTCCTCCAGAAAATGACAAAAGATGTCATGGAAAGCTCCCGGATTGTTCCCGGTCAAAAAATTACCGAAGAATTCGGACCCAACAACACGGGTGGAACCTTAATCCGTCCGGGAGGCCGAGCCTGTTACCCGGCCTTCTGGATCAGGGATTATGCCATGTCATTGGAAAGTGGTTTTGTAACTGGTCAGGAACAAAAACACATGTTGCAACTGACCGCTTCCACCCAGTGCGATCAGGCCTGGATTACAGATGGCGGAAGTCTGGTTCCCCTTGGCGCCATTGCCGACCATATCCGGATTGACGACAGTAAACCCATTTACTTCCCCGGAACTTACGATTTTATTGGTCAGGGAAATCAGAAATGGGGAATGACACCGCCTTATTGCGACCAGTTTTTCTTTATTCAGATGGCCTGGTATTACTGCAAATCGGTTTCTGATTTTCAGTTTTTGACGACTGAAATAAATGGAAAACGTTTGATTGACCGTTTGGAAATGGCCTTCAATGTGCCGCCAACAAAGCAAAATGGCGTAATTGTGTATACAACTGACGATTTCAGGGGAGTCGATTTTGGGTTTCGCGATGCCGAGTCGTTGACCGGTGAACTTTGCATGCCTTCCTTGCTTAAATACAAATCGGCGCTGCAATTGGCTGAGTTGTTTGATCAAATCAATCGAAAAGATAAAGCTGATGCCTACCGGTCGATGGCCAACTGGCTGAAAAAAGAGATTCCTGCAGTCTTCTCCGATGGACGTGGAATGCTGCTTGCCACAACAGGTAAAAGTAAGCAAGCGGATGTCTGGAGTACAGCATTGGCGGTATATGATGGAATTCTGGAAGGCGATAGTCAGGAAAAAACCTGCCGGTTTCTGAGAGATGCCTACAAAAGCGGAACCTTGGCAAGTCGTGGTAACATCAGGCACATGCTTACCTCCGACGACTTTAGCGAATCAACAGCCTGGGAGAGCAGTCAGACAGAAAAGAATGCTTACCAGAATGGAGCGTATTGGGGGACGCCAACCGGCTGGGTTTGTGATGCCATTGCGAGAGTAGATGTTGAGGCAGCAAAACAACTGGCCAAAGAATACATCGACGATTTACGTGCCGGCGATTACCGGAAGGGTCCTGAATTTGGCGCTCCATGGGAATGTTACAATGCAAAAGCCCCGCAGAATGCGGTTTATCTCACTACTGTTTCGAGTCCCTATATTGTATTTAGTCAGAAATGAAACTTAAACGAAAACCATGAATAAACTCATCTTCGTCATTTCGATATTCTTCCTGATCGGTTTAAATCAGACTACTGAAGCACAGTCAAAACAGGTTCTTCCTTCCAATTCAGTTGAGGCAAAAAAATGGATTGAACAGCACTTTGCCAAAGGAAAGGTTCCACCATTTTCGTTTTTCTACGGTGGAAAAAGTTCTGATACTTTCATCAAAAGCTGGCAATATCAGTCGGTGAAGCTGAAATCAAAAGAGCCGAATTCCGAAGAAACACAGTACACGTATACCGATCAGAAAAGTGGTTTGGTGGTTAAATGTACAGTAACCAGTTTTACCGATTTTCCATCGGTTGAATGGGTGCTGAAATTCTCAAATTCCTCCGGAAAAACTACACCGATCCTTGAAAAAGCTTCGGTCATTGATTATGCAATTAATGCCGGAATGAAAGGGAATTTTGTGCTACATCATGCCAAAGGAAGCAATGCTGAGCGAGCAGATTTTCAGCCAATTGATGAGAATTTGGAAGCCGGGAAAAGTATTTACATGACTCCTTCAGGCGGACGTTCTTCGGATCATACCGCCTTTCCGTTTTTCAACATCGAAATGCCCGGCCAACAGGGAATCATGGTAGCAGTAGGCTGGACGGGAAAATGGTTTGCCGATGTTTTGCAGGCTGACGAAAAATCGGTCTCGTTGAAATCGGGCATGGAAAAAATGCATTTGGTTCTGAATCCCAAAGAAGAGATTCGCACACCGAAAATCTGTCTGCTGTTCTGGAAAGGCGACGACCGGATGATCGGTCACAATCAATTCAGGCAATTCATTCTGGCGCATCATTCACGCAAAATTGATGGAAAGTTTGCCGAATATCCGCTTTCCGGAAGTTTTGATTACGGTGACCCGGCGCCCTGCGGCGAATACGAATGTCTGACCGAAGAATTTGCCACTGCTCTGGTAAAACGCTACAGGCAGTTCGATATTTTACCTGAAGTATTTTGGCTCGATGCCGGTTGGTACACCGGTTGCAACGGATTGGTCAAGGGTGGACAATGGCATCAGAATGTGGGCAACTGGACGGTTGAAAAAACACGCTTCCCCAGCGGATTAAAACCAGTGGCCGATGCGGTCCATCAAACCGGCGCTAAATTTATGGTCTGGTTCGAGCCCGAGCGCGTCATGGAAGGAACCCAGCTTTATACCGAACATCCGGAATGGCTGATTAAGATTCCAAAAAGCAAAAACTCGCTCTTCGATCTGGGGAATGAACAAGCACGGATCTGGTTAACCGACTATATTTCAGGATTTCTGAAAAAAGAGGGCATCGATTATTACCGTCAGGATTTCAATTTCGACCCGAAACCCTACTGGGATGCCAGCGATAAACTGGATCGGGTAGGCATTTCGGAAATCAAACACATTGAAGGACTTTATGCTTTTTGGGACAGTTTGCTGGTTCGTTTCCCGAAATTGCTGATCGACAATTGTGCCAGTGGAGGACGGCGACTCGATCTGGAGACAACCTCGCGAAGTGCTCCACTTTGGCGTACTGATTATCAGTATGGCGAACCAAATGGTTATCAGTGTCATACCTACGGATTGAACTTCTATTTGCCTATTCACGGAACTGCTATCTATAAAACCGATGGTTATACCTTCCGTTCAGGATTGGGAGGAACTGCGGTGATGAATTGGGAAGTCACCGGAAAAAACTCGGAACCGATTCCGGCTATTCAGAAACGGATTCAGGATTATAAAAACCTGCGCCCTTATTTTTATGCCGATTATTATCCGCTAACTGCCAGTGAGAACAACACCGGAGATGATGTCTGGCTGGCTTATCAGCTTAACCGACCGAAGGAAAACGATGGAGTCGTCATCGCTTTCCGTAGGAATAATTGTCCGATCGAATCGATCACTGTCAAATTGCGGGGATTGGATAAAGCAGCTGATTATGAATTGACCGATGATGATACAGGCACAAAAACGATTCAAAAAGGGGAAATTCTTTGTAATGGGTTTATGCTTTCTCTGAATGAAAAACAGAAGTCATTGCAGATCAATTATAAAAAAGTGAAGAATTAAATTGGTAATCGAATGAGCAAAATTCTAAAGTACCTGTTCGTTTCAATTTTGACCTTGTTGGTGATTTTTGTATTGGTAATTCTTGGGATTGCCATCACCTATCAACGTGCAGTTGACGATAAGCCGGGCCAGATGGCTGTTTCGGCAAAACCCGGTCAGTTGGGGCATCTGGTCGATCCGTTTATCGGCACAGGTGGTTTTCCATCGTACACCAGCGGGGATGATATTCCCGGGGCAACAGTTCCTTTCGGAATGGTGCGACTGAGTCCGGATACCGAATTTTTCCTGGGCGCCAATTTTTTCGATGAAAACACCGTGAGTACCGCCGGGTACTACTTTGGCGACCATAAAATTATGGGTTTCAGCCATACCCGCATGATTGGTACAGGTGCATACGAAGGCGGCCATTTCAGGGTGATCCCAACCATTGGCGAAAACGGACAAAAAGAGTATCGAGCACAGCATTACAGTAAATTCTCGCATTGCGACGAGGTGGCTTTCCCCGGATATTATGCGGTGAAACTCCCGAAACAACAAATTCTGGCCGAATTAACCGCAAGCGAAAGGGTAGGGGTGCACCGTTATACTTTCTCCGGAAAAGAGTTGCCACATATCCTGATTGATGTTTCAAGTGCACTTGGCAAAAATAAAGCAGCCGAAGGTGAAGTTCAGATTTACCCTGAAAAGCAGGAGGTAACAGGAACTATTCGAACATTCGGTTCATTTGCCGGAAGGTATGGTGGGGAGAAAGTGTATTTTACCGCCCGTTTCAATCAGCCATTCTCCGGATATGGAGTTTGGTCGGGCAATCAATTTTATAAGAATCAGGCTGCAGAAAAAGGCGATCAGATTGGTGTTGATTTGGGCTTCAGTAAAGGAAATGCTGATCAGGTTGTCGAACTTCGGTTGGGTATTTCATATGTGAGTATCGAAAATGCAAGGGCCAATCTGGAAGCTGAAGCAGGCAATTTAAGTTTTGAAGCAGTTCAGCAGAAAGCCAGTCAGGCATGGGAAGACAAGCTTTCGTTAATTAAAATTGAGGGCGGAATTCCCGATCAGCAGAAGATATTTTATTCAGCACTTTACCGCTCCATGCAGATGCCAACCTTGTTCAATGATGCCAATGGCGACTATATGGGTTTCGACAAAAAAGTGCATCAAACTACTGATTTTAGATATTTCACTGACCTTTCCTTGTGGGATACATTCCGGACCATACATCCGCTGTTCACGCTGATTGATCCTAAGGATCAGCGCGACATCATGGTTTCGCTAATTAAAATGTGTGAGCAGGGCGGAGTTTTACCACGATGGCCTTCGGGATATGGCTATACAGGATCCATGTTGGGCGCATCGGCCGACATGGTAATTTCCGAGGCGTATCAAAAAGGAATCCGCGATTTTGATGTGGAAACCGCTTATCGGGCCATGCGAAAAGCAGCATTGGGAATTGACCCTCCGAAAGAAGGTTTTAAACCCCGGGAAGGAATGGCTGATTGCCTGAAATACCAGTATTGTCCGGCAGATTTGATGGATGAATCAGTTAGCAAAACACTCGAATATGCCTATGCCGACGATGCTGTTTCGAAACTGGCCAAAGCGCTTGGGCACACCGAAGATGCAAATATATTTGCCAAGCATGCTCAATTTTACCGGAATGTCTGGAACCCTCAGACGCAGTATTTTCAGGCCAGATTTTCTTCCGGAAAGTTTGATGAAAAATTTGATCCACTCAAGTTAACTTACCTTGATTTCAAGGAAGAATACACCAAAGCCTATGTAGAAGGAAGTGCTTTACAATGGCGCTGGGCACTTTTTTTTAGTCCTGAAGGTTTGGTATCCTTGTTTAAAAGCAAGGAGTATTTTGTGAAAGAACTGAATGACTTTTTTGCGCTTTCCGATTCAACCCGGGGAACAGTGACTCCGGGATCATATTACTGGCATGGCAATGAACCTGATCTGCATGCTGCTTACCTTTTTAATGCTGCAGGCCGGCCCGATCTGACCCAAAAATGGGTGCGATGGATTCTGGATAACAAGTATGGCGCCGATTACGACGGCATTGACGGCGATGACGATGCCGGAACTTTATCGGCCTGGTACGTGTTCAGTGCATTGGGTTTTTATCCGGTAGCCGGATCGGATGTTTACCAGATTGGAACGCCGCTTTTCAAAAAAGCCGAGATCAAAATGGGAGAAAAGGTTCTGACTGTAGTGGCAGATAATTATTCGCCCCGAAATAAGTATATCAGTAAAATATGGCTGAATGAAGTTCGACTTGACCGATTCTGGTTCAGGCATTCCGAAATTGCACAAGGAGGAACTTTACGTTTCGAAATGAGTGATAAACCTGTAATTCAAAGCAAGTAAATACGATATGAAAAAATTCCTTTTATTATTTCTTACTACATTAATCATCGTTTCTTATTCAAATGCTCAAACCAGCAATTCGGAAGCCGGTCCAAACACCGGTCCGGCGCCCGATTACAGCGATCTTCAATATTGGGCTGCATCTCCTTTCAAGGCGGACAACAGTGATATAATTCCGGCTTTTTTGAAAGATGAAATCCGCGACACGCGTGCCGATGTGTTTTTTATCCATCCGACATCCTATTTTGGAGAGGAAAAAACATCGCCATGGAATGCCGATTTGCGCGACACTGCGGTGAATAACAATACCGACAACCTGTCGATCTTGTTTCAGGCTACCGTTTTTAATGGCAGTTGCCGTGTGTTTGCACCCCGCTATCGTCAGGGAAACATGGAGGCGTTTTATGTCTTCGATACTCCGGAAGCGAAAGCTGCTTTCGATTTGGCTTATCAGGATGTGAAAAAGGCATTTCAATATTACCTGAAACATTACAACAAAAAACGTCCGATAATCATTGCATCGCACAGTCAGGGAAGTCTTCATGCAATCCGTTTGCTGCAAGAGTTTTTCGACGGAAAACCTTTGCAGAAACAATTGGTTTGCGCTTATGTGGTGGGTTATCAAATCAAGAAAGATGCATTTAAAAGTCTTCCGGTTGGAACTCGTTCGGATCAAACCGAAAGTGTTGTGGGTTGGCGAAGTTATGCCAAAGGAGAAATTCCTGATCGTATAAAAGCTGAAAATGGGAACTCGGTTTGTGTTAATCCACTGACATGGACAAGCTTCGAAGAATGGGCTTCTCCGGAACTTCATCAGGGAATCATGTTTGGATTTGATTCTGTTGTTCCACATACAGTTGGTGCAGGAATTGAACCCAAATCCAAAATTCTCTGGATTGATACACAGGCTGAGCTCGAAGGAAAAAAATCAATTAAGGATTATCACCGGTACGATTATAACCTTTTCTGGATGAACATCAGGCGAAATGTGAAGGACCGCATCGATGCCTATTTGAAATAGAATTTCATAGGTTAATTTTCAATGTGCATTTTCCAAAAAAACGGAAGTATTTGGCTCATGGCAGATATACTTTTACGCTAATCCACAGATGATTTATTTAGGCATGACCAACAAAAACCATCCGTAGATTTTGTGAAATTTAAATCTTCAGAAATGAAAAAACATTCCTTGCTTTTTATCAGTCTGTTCCTACCGGCGATCCTATTTGCACAACCTCTGGAAAGACGCGCCAAATACGACATATCAAAAGAACGTGTGCTGTATACTGTTGGTTACACCCATCTGGATACGGAGTATGAATGGGACTATAAAACTACGGTTAGCGAGTATCTTAAAAATACGATGACCGAGAATTTCCGGCTTTTCGAGAAATATCCTGATTACGTTTACAACTTCACGGGGGCGCGGCGCTACCAGTTAATGAAGGAGTATCATCCGGAAATCTATAAAAAGTTAAAGGGATATATCGATCAGGGACGCTGGAATGTTTCGGGATCTTCGATGGATGAAGCTGAAGTAAATGCTTCGTCACCTGAATCGGTTATCCGGCAAATTCTTTATGGAAACAACTTCTTCCGCAATGAATTCGGTAAGGAAAGTGTCGACTACATGTTGCCCGACTGTTTCGGATTTGTGGCCAATCTGCCTTCCGTTTTGCACTATGCCGGACTCATCGGTTTTTCTACACAGAAGCTAACCATCAACAGTTTCAAGGCTGCTAATCCAATACCTTTTAATGTGGGGGTCTGGAACGGACCTGACGGCAAAGGCGTGGTTGCCTGTCTGGACGCTACTGACTATGACGGCGATTTGCTGCCTCGCCTGGATCTGGACAAATACTGGAATAACCGTTTGGATGAAGAGCAGGTAAAGTATGGTATTTCCTTTGATTACCGGTATTATGGTTGTGGAGATATGGGTGGCGGTTTGCGCGACCGGGATGTGATCAATGCTGAAGCCAGCCTGAACAATCCGGACAGCAAACTGAAAGTGGTGATGACCTCCTCAGACCAGATGTACAAGGATATTACGCCTGAAATCCGGAAGAAATTACCGGTCTATACGGGCGATTTGTTGCTGATCGAGCACAGTGCCGGTTCAATGACTTCGCAATCGTACATGAAACGGCTGAACCGCAAAAACGAAATCCTGGCACAATCGGCCGAACAAATGGCTTCAGCCGCCAATTACCTCACCAATACTGCTTATCCTACTGAAAAGCTGAATCAGTCATGGGGGCTTGTATTGGGAAGTCAGATGCACGATGTGTTGCCTGGAACAGCCATTCCAAGTGGCTTTAAACTGGCCTGGAACGATGAGTTTATCGCACAGAACGGTTTTTCTGAAGTCCTGAAAAATTCGCTGGCAGTAGTTTCTTCTCAGCTCAATACCCAGACCAAAGGCCGCCCGGTTGCAGTTTATAATCCGGTAGCCATTGAGCGAGAAGACGTTTGTACTGCGGAGTTGAGTTTTGACAAAATGCCGTCACACCTGCAGGTTTTCGATGCCAAAGGGAAGGAAATTCCCTCGCAAATCATTTCCAGAAGCAACAACAAAGTAAAATTCATATTCCTGACCCGAATTCCTTCTTTGGGAGTGGCCGTTTATGAGGTCAGGGAATCTGCATCGGCATCAAAACTGAAAACGGAATCACTGGCGATTCAACCCAATACGCTGGAAAATGAATACTATCAAGTCAGTATAGATGACAAAGGAGATATTGCAAGTATTTTAGATAAGAAACAGAACCGGGAATTGCTTCAGAAACCTGCCCGGCTGGAATTTCAGGCGGAATCGCCCAAAAGAGAACCGGCCTGGAACATGTTCTGGAATGACCGCCAGAAACCTCCCTTCGCCTTTATGAACGAGGAAGTTTCGATTAAAATGATTGAAAACGGTCCGGTGCGTGTTTCTTTTGAGGTTTCGCGCAAAGGACAGAATTCTGGAATCACCCAAATCATTAGCCTTTCAGCCGGTGAGGCGGGTAAAAGGGTGGAAGTTGCCAATAAACTCGACTGGCAATCGACCGGAGTTTGCCTGAAAGCGGCTTTCCCGTTTACTGCTGAAAACGAAAATGCGACCTACAATCTGGGTGCCGGAACCATTCAGAGAGCCACCAATGTTGAGAATAAGTTTGAGGTGCCCTCCAAGAAATGGTTCGACTTAACCGATAAATCAGGAAAATTTGGCATGTCTGTTTTGGAAGATTGCCGTTATGGTTCGGATAAACCCGATGCAAATACCTTGCGCCTGACCCTGGAATACACACCTTCGGCCAAATTTTGCCCGACATGGCTCTACCAGGCCTCTCAGGATTGGGGAATTCAGGATATAAAATACGGTTTGTACTGCCACAGCGGCGACTGGTCGCAGAGCGAAACCCAGTGGCAGGCTGAGTTTCTGAATACGCCGCTAATTGCTTATGAAGTTCCCAAACACGCCGGAAAAGCGGGGAACTCATTTTCATTTTTAACCATTAATACTCCGAAAGTTGGTTTGATGGCGCTGAAAAAAGCCGAGCAAAACGACTACCTGATTGTTCGTGTTAACGAATTGACAGGGAATGATCAAACAGGAGTGAGTCTGAAATTCGCTGGCAAAATTATGGATGCCTATGAAGTGAACGGGCAGGAACAAAAAATCGGAGAAGCAAGTATTACCAGCAACATACTGAATTTCGACTTATCGCATTACACCATCCGGAGTTTTGCTGTTAAACTGGCTTCTGTTAGTCAGGTTTCTACCGAACAATCGGCTGTTGAGTTGGCCTACGATCAGGATGTAATGAGCTTTGACGACAATCGTACCGATGGCGATATGTGCCCGCTTTACGATCCGACTGACCATGGTCATGTTGAAAATTATCCGGCAGAAATGATGCCTTCAGAATTGGTGAGCGAAGGCGTGAAGTTTAAAATGGGCAGCACAGCCGACCTTCAGAAGAATGCGGTGACCTGCAAGGGACAAACGATCAAAATCCCTTCAGGGAATTTTAATAAAGTCTACATTCTGGCTTCAGCGACCGACGAAACTTCAGGAATATTTACAGTGAACGGTAAGCCTGTGAATTTGACGATCCCCAAATGGTTCGGATTTTTCGGTCAGCATTACGACCGCCAGTTTGATCTGGACGGACATACAGTATTGGGTGTGAAAGAACCATTTTTAAAGCACGATAACATTGCCTGGTTTGCCTCGCATTACCATTTTGGCTATCCTTCTCAGAATATACCATACACCTATGCGTATATTTTCAAGTACGAAATTAATCTGCCACAAAATACCGGTGAAATTACTTTACCGGATAATGACAAAATAAAAATATTTGCCATCACGGCAGCGAAAAATACGGCCGATGATATTCAAATTCTTCAACCATTGACGGATGACTTTAAGGAAAATCAGCCTTTCGTATTGAGGCAGACAAGCAAATAAAATAGTTATTATGAAAATTCAAATAAACAGGTTTCTGGGCAGCATTCTGGCTATCGGATTATTGGTAGCAATGCAAAATCAATCAGCTGCACAACCCGACTACAACTATATGCCTGCCAAAATCGGATGGCATAATGCTGTTTATGACGACAATAAAAAAGACCCAAAGCTAACACCCTGGACGACATGGGACAATGCTTTGGAAAGGGAAATGAACTGGTATTTGAATGCGCCGGTTAATGATCATGGATATCCATCTTATGTGCACATCACTTTTATGGATGAGAATTACCAGTCGTACCGGAACGATTTTATTCCGGCAACCCAAAATGGAATGGGCATTATTTCGTACCTGAAATACTGGGAATACAAGGGAAAATCGAATCTGAAGGTTTTGGAAGTTGCAAAAAAGATGGGTGATTACCTGGTGAAAGAAGCGAATACTGCCAATGAAGGTGCTTATCCGAATTTTACCCGGTCAACAGGTTTCATTACCGATTTTCCGCAAACCCAGAGTTCGCAGGATGATGCCAAATTCGGTAAAAATGTAATAGAACCAGACAAAGGTGGAATTGCCGGTTTCGCACTTCTGGAGCTTTATAAAGTCACAAACGATAAACGTTACCTTGATCAGGCGGTTCACAATGCACAGGTCCTTGCGAAGAATATGCGCCTGGGTGATGCGCTGCATTCACCGTGGCCTTTCAGGGTTGATGCCGTCACCGGGAAATACTGGGGAGACCGGAGTGGCGATATGGTTTATATTCTTAGACTTTTTGATGGATTGCTTGAAATGGGGCATCCTGAATTGAAGAAATCGCGTGAAGCCTTGTGGAGCTGGGTTACTAATTTTCAGTTTAAAGCTCCTGAAGATCGGGATCATTCGCTTTGGGTCCAGTTTTTTGAAGACCATTCCGAAGAAAATAACCGCAATGCCTGGTCGCCGCTGAACATGGCGCGTTACCTGATTGAAAAGAAAGAAGCACTCGATCCACAGTGGAAAGAGCATGCAGAACAGTGCATCCAGTTTGCAATCCGGATTTTGGGAACTGAACGGCCCGGTGGTGTTTTGCTGGTTGGTGAACAGGATAATGACAAAAATCCATGGGGAGGTATAAATTCTACTTTTGGTGCAGTTTCGGCCATGTTTTATGCTGCCGGCGGAGGCGAAAAATACAGGGATATCGCATTCAGGAACCTGTCGTGGATCACTTATTTTATTCGTGAAGATGGCATTGTTTGCGACCAGACCGGCCAGTGGCAAATGCTGCGCGAAGGCGGCTGGCAGGAAGATTGCCATACCGATGTGATCCATAATTTCATGGATGCACTGAAAGCGGTTCCGGAATGGGCAACAGCTAAATCGCCCGATGGTAAAGTTCAGGCTGAAATCCAGAATTATTTTCCAAAACCAAGAAATGGCAACGAATATGTGATTGCACACCGTGGTGCCCACGTGGGTATTCCGGAGAATTCATTGCCAGCCATTCAAAAGGCGATTGATCTCGGCTGCGACTTTGTTGAAATTGATACACGTGCCACTAAAGATGGCCGGATTGTGAGTGTCCACAATGCTTCGGTTGACGAATATGTGGTGGGTAAAAAAGGAAAGGTCAGCGATTTTACGCTCGAAGAAATTAAAAAACTGGACATTGGCGAAAAAACCGGTCCGGACTGGAAGAATACCCGAATACCAACCATTGAAGAAATTTTGCAGCTGTGTCGCGGACAGATTGGCATTTATCTCGATTTAAAAGAACCACTTGTACCTGAACTGCTCCGGATCATTCACAAATACGATATGGAACGGGATATCATTTGGTACATTCCGGCATCACGTATGGAAATAATCAAACAACTGAAAACTCTTTGCTATCAATGCATTCCGATGCCGGATCCGGGACCGGAAAAGAATATTCAGGAAGTTGTTTCCCAGATTCATCCACAGGTATTGGCCAGCGATATGGGTCAATTGAATGAACGATTTGTAAAAACAGCTCATGACAGTTCTGCTAAAGTTTTTGTCGATGAGGAAAAAGGAACACCTGCCGAATGGGAACAAATTATTCAGTGGGGAACAGATGGCATTCAGACCGATAACCCGGCTGCATTGATTGAATTTCTGAAAAACCGGAAATAGTTCTTGTTTGAAACCATTTAGACATATGGTTCACATTGAAAAATTTAATCTGGGGTATCATGTGTTTTGATAAAAAAAGGTTCTATGTTGGATAGTGGAGATCGGTTTAATTTAAATATTTTTTCACCCTCGAGCCTTTGTAAAGTAGCTGAAACTTCCTTCAGTTTATATTTTTTCGATCAAATAGATAATCAAATGGATTTTTTATAATCAACTGCTTGAATATCCGTTGGTTTGTTTTACCTTTAAAAAATAAACCAATTAGTAACCGATCAGATTAATCAAATGGAAGAAAAAAACCTCAGACCAAAAGATTCAGTTGGTTTGAAATTATTAAGACGGCGCCGTGGCGGAAGTGTAGAATATCAACAGATTATCAGCAGTATTTCACACGAATTACGCACTCCGATCGCTATCCTCAAATCAAATATTCAATTCCTTAAGGAGTTTAGTTCTGATATGGATCAGGAAATTAAAGATGAAAGCATATCGATGTGCGAAGAATCGATAGAGAATGTAGTCAGTTTCCTGGATAATATACAGCTCATCAGCACAACTGCCAAAGGGCAGATACTTGCCAGTTATTCATTTTTTAAGTTGAAACAGTTCATACAAAAGGTTAATGTAGATCTTGAAAAACAAAACCTTAGTTATAAACGGATTGCAGTACAATGGGATCTGGCCTATTCCGAAATATATTCTGATACTGCCCTGCTGAGACTGATATTGACCAATCTGTGTTCCAACGCTTTGAAATTTTCCAATGGTGAAGTGAAATTGCTAATAAAAACCACCAGCCAGGAACTCATAATTAAAATTCAGGATACCGGAATAGGAATTCCGGAGGAAGAATCGGAGCAGGTCTTTAATCCATTCTATCGTGCATCAAATGCCCGAAGAATACCAGGTTATGGTTTAGGTTTAGCCATTGTGAGTTCATTAACCGATTTTCTGGGCGGGTCAATCTATATATCAAGTACAGTTAGTCAGGGAACCGACATCAAGCTAATTATCCCTTGTGAAACAAGTCCTTCCAGTTCCGACCGGGAACTATAATCGACGATCAGAGGTTAGTTGTTTAATTCAATTTCGTAGCTATGAATTTTCAAACCAAAATATTGGTTATTGAAGATGATCAACGATTTTCAAAAACTATTCGGAATGTACTTTCTCAACATGGATTTGATGTATGTTGCACCAATAACGGGGCAGCAGGCATTCAGAAAGCATTTGAATATAATCCTGATTTGATTCTCTGTGATATAAAAATGGATCCGATTGATGGATATCAGGTTTACAATGTTTTGAAGGAGAGTTCGTTGATCGACCGTATTCCTTTTATGTTCCTGACGGGCCATTCGGAATTGGAGGAGATTCGGTTTGGTCTGGATTTGGGCGTGGACGATTACTTTGTAAAACCATTTAACAACAACGACCTGATAAAATCCATTGAAAAACGGCTCGCAAAATTTAAAAAACTTACAGAAATTGGCCGTCGCGAATTTAAGGCTTTATTTAATTTAACGCCAAATGGTATATTCTTATTCAACGGAAGCACACTTTTTAATGCCAATCCAGCTTTGCTGAAAATACTTGAACTGGAGCAAAGTTCCCTGACTTCACTTACAATCAGCGACATTCTCGATGACTTTTCTTATCAAAAAATAGCAGACAGGATTGAACGCTGTTCTAATCTGCTAATGGATTCGTTCAGCGAAGAGATTACATTAATATCCCAATCCGGCCTAAAAACTGATGTGACGATCAGTGTTTCGGTTTATGAAAAATATTCAGGTTATTCCCTTATGATTGGCTTGGTTACTCCGCTGAATAAGCGAAATGCCGAAAACGAATATTTTATAGCCGACGTGTTAAATATCCTGAAAAAGGAAAATGTGGTGGTTTCGGAATCGCTGGGTGAAAAACTGACTGATATTTTCAGCCAGCATAACATCAACATGAAGAACCGGAAAAATGAATATTTTTCGACCCGTGAAAGTCAAATACTTTGCCTGTCGATGGAAGGCCTTCCAATAAAAGTGATTGCTGATAAACTTCAGATTTCGGATCGCACGGTCGAAAAACACCGGTCCAAACTGATGGAGAAAACCAAATCCAGCAATATGATCGAGGTAATCATTTATGCCTTGAAGAATAATCTGGTGGAGATTTAAAAACCTGTATAGTTTATTTGTTTGATTACTATGAGCCTGACTCAAAGTCAGACACTGAGCTGATCGAATACAAATCGTAACAAAAGAGGCCGTCCCAGTATTCCTGAGACGGCCTTTCATCTATAAATCTTAATGATTTGCTTATTTTATCCAGTAATTCACCTCTGTTTCGGTTTCTTTTTCCGATTCCTGAAGCCAGTATGCCGGAGTTACTTTTTTGCCAGAAATGCTTTTTAAACTGCGTTTATATACGTCGACCACCGGGTTAAAAAGTAGGTCGGTAACACCAATATTAAAATTTTCTGTTTCAGGAACTGCCGCCACTTTTACTGTGTATCTGTTCAGTTCGAGCAGTTTTTTCAAAAATTCAGTCCGGTCTGCGGAAATTCCTTTTTCAACCACCGAGCAACGGGCGCCGTCTATTTCTTCTACCAGATGTTTTCCTTTATTGAGGGCCATTTTTCGGGTCTTATTAGTTTAAAAATAAAATACTGATGCTTCTGATGTATTCGAAGATTCCACTGGCAAAACCGATGATAAATACACCTGCAACACACATCACCAATGCAATCCTCATGGCATTCGAACTCCGGAATTCAGGAATTGGCTGATCGTTCTTTTCGATAAATATGGCTCTTATCACCAGCAAATAATAATAGAGTGAGATGGTTGCATTTAATACAGCGATCAAAACCAGAATATAATAACCACTTCCTGCAGCTGCTGTAAACAGGAAGAATTTTCCAAAGAAACCGGCTATTGGTGGAATTCCCGCCAAAGAGAATAACGAAATGGTCATCAGCAGACCAAGTTTAGGATTTGTCTGGTATAATCCATTGTATCCTTTGATAGTCTCAACACCCGAGGCATTGTGAATTGCAGCAACAACGCCGAATGCTCCAAGGTTCGTGAATACATAAACGAGCACGAAATATACAATTGAAGTCATTCCCAGTTCGCCGGCACCAAGAATACCCAACAGGATAAAACCGGCTTGTGCGATCGAGGAAAAGGCGAGGAATCGTTTAATATTGTTCTGACGTATGGCAAACAGGTTACCAATTGTCATGGTCATTACCGCCAGGGTATAAATCATCGGTTTCCACAATTCCATAATATTTTTAAATACTGTGAACACAATGATGGTGAAGATAAATGCTGCAGCACCTTTTGAAACTACCGAGAGGTATGAAGTCACATTGATTGGAGCACCTTCGTAAACGTCGGCTGTCCAGAAATGGAAAGGTACCAGTGAGATTTTGAAACCCATTCCGCTCACAAAGAATACGAAGCCAAGTGCAATAAGCGCGTTGGGTTGAACTTTGGTTGCGATATCAACAAAGTAGATCGATCCGGTGGCACCGTAAATCATTGATAGTCCAAATAACAGAATTCCTGAAGATAGGGCAGAGGACAGGATCAATTTAATACCTGCTTCGGCTGACTGACTTTTATATTTGTCGAATGCGGCCAACCCGGCAATCGGGATAGTTGCAGTTTCGAGTCCAATGTAAAAGATCAGAAAGTCGCCGGCTGAAATCATGAAATTCATCCCGATCAGAGTTGATA
>CAILJH010000285.1 GCA_903834475.1 uncultured Prolixibacteraceae bacterium
ATTTCCGGAAGAGTTTCTGAATCAGGCATGAGCGGTGCGACACACCGATCGAATAAATTTGGTTCAGCTAATATTTTCATCGCCAGTTTCAGATCACCGGCAGAACGGGCCAGCGGTCCGGGAACAACGATTGTGCGTATTCCGCTGGTAGTCCCGGGTAGCGGCGGGATATGCCCTTCTATTGAAAGAACACCGTGTGTTGGTTTAAAACCATATACCCCGCAATAAGCTGCCGGCAAACGGATGGAACCAGCGAGATCACTGCCAAACTACAGGGCAGTCATACCGGTTGCCAGCGCAGTTGCGCACCCCCCACTCGAACCACCAGGGGTCAGTGAGGCATCCCATGGGTTGTTGGTCCTTCCGAAAAGGGGATTGTCAGTTTGCATATCCATGGCAAGTTTGGCCGTGTTGGTCTTGCCTAATATAATTGCACCCTGTTCTTTCAGCAGTTTAACGATGACTGCATCTTCATCCGGAACATGGTTTTGCAATGGGGGATAACCTGCAGTTGCAGGCATTCCTTTTACCCGGTATGTGTCCTTTACCGTCATGGGAATACCGTGGAGAAGACCCGTGGGTTTTCCGGCGGCTAAAGCCTTGTCGGCCCTGTCGGCCTGAAGGAGTGCTTCCGTTTCATTTAAAAAGACGATGGCGTTATAAACTGGATTACGGGATTTAATCTGAGCAATAAAGGCTTCAACAATCTCGCGGGAGGTGATTTCACGAGACTGGATTTTTCCCATCAGTTCGCCGGCAGAAAGAAAATTGATTTGTTCATTCATGGATAATTTGTAAGTTTTTTAATGATCAATGCAGCGACACAGGCTTCGAGTAAACTCAGCGGCACAGCTGCGAATAATATCCCGTAAGGCAAAACACCCAGGTTTCCGATCACCACCCACATAAATACAAACCCCACAAACCATGAAAGCAAAGTGGTTTGGACCAGTGAAAATTTCCTTGAAATGATGAGGATGGCGATGGCAAACAGCATCGACCAGAGACCCCATACAGCTCCGTTAACCGGTTTGGAAGGAAAAATCAGTCCAAGTTTTTGGTAATGATCGGTCCAATATGATTTCAGTAGAAACTCATTTCTGACAAATTCAGAAATACTGATCCAGATTGTTGCCAGTAGAACCGGCAGTATGGTCTTCTTTAAGCAGTTCATAGGGTTAAAATTTATACATGGGTAATGGTTTCCATGGTTTTTTCAGCAAATTCTTGAGGAAAAGCTTTAGCAAATTGACATGAAACCCTTTATTTGGGAAGAAATTCCTGACCATCCTGATTTCCTGACCTTTCCTTCCATGGCGAATCAAACCTAAAGATAAGTCCACCAAATCAGCCTGGCGGAAGATCTCAGCGATCAAAGACGTCTTTATCTTCGTGAGTTTATGGTGCTCATTTATAATGGTTTCGATCTGAATGATCGAATCAATGTTTAAATGGTTGTTTAGTGCATATTGTTTAGCCAGGTCAATGGATGGTTTTAAATACTCAAATGTCCTGTTTGTCCAGATGCCCAGGTCATGAAATGCAGTTGCAACGGACAATATTTCAATATCAAGGGTAGATTTGACATACGGTAAGGCAAAGTTGTAAACCCGGTACACATGGTTGCGGTATTGCTCAAAATCATTCCCCAGCTCCGGTTTGTACGAATTTAATATCCTGTCGATGATGTTATTTTGAGAAATAAGATCCATTCGTGCGGTGATTATTTGGTTTTCTGATCTTTCCCCGACTGCTCGGTTTGCTCCAGCCATTTTTTACGGGAATCA
>CAILJH010000286.1 GCA_903834475.1 uncultured Prolixibacteraceae bacterium
CAATTGCACATTTTGAATTTGAAGTGCCAAAATGGGAAGAAATATGTGACTATTTTATTTTTGCATTTCCTAATTATGAAAATGCGAAGTTTGATTTTATACTCATTACGGAAACTGAATTGAGAAAACGAATCAATGACATGAATAAGAGATTCGTCAATAAAAAAAAGTTAAAACTTACTTTTTGGCTGATGCCAGACAATTGCATCTACGAAACATCAGATATTAGTGCCGAGGGCGAATGGTATTGGATGAGTAAAGGTGAGGGTGGTCGAATGATGGATGGCGAATCAAATGATTTTACACAATATTTTAATAATTGGGGTATTTTAAATATTCTTTAGAAATGTACCTTTTAATAGCTATAAAAACAGATTATAAACATGTCGAAAAACACATAAAAAGGTACATATTTAATATTAATATGATCAATATAGTTGTATTAATCTGTTTATTAAGTGGTTGTGAAATTGAAATTTTAAAGCTAACAGCCCTTTTCGAGGCACAAAAATATAAAATTTTTGCTTTCTTTCCCGATTAGTGAATATTTCGTCTAAATTTGAGAATTAAGAATCAGAAAACTACTTTTGAATTCTATTCAATGGGGTTAATCGTTGGTTATCTTGCTTTTTAATTTGTGGGTATAAGTATCTAATTGGGTTCAGATGAAAATGGGATTCCGATATATGTTTATTTTGATTTGCTTCTTATTATCGGGTTTGGCAGTGATGGCCAAAACCAATGATGACGTCCTGATGAAGCAATACGACGAAACAATTTTTGTTATCTCCAATTTCTCCGGTGTCGATGCCAACCTCAATGAAACCCGCACAATTCAGGAACTTCTGGATGAAAACATTAACGGGTTCAGGTTTTACCTGGAATGGGAAAAACAGCAAAGCTCGTTGATGATTAAAAAAGCTGATGGGTCATCCATTTCCTTCAAGCTTACCATCCAAGAAATTAAAAATTACCTGGATAAAAATCCAACCCGGATTTTCACGCTCTTTCTTGATTTTGGCACCAATGTAAACGAATTAGGTGATGTATTTCAGGAACTTGGCATCAATCCATACCTTTATACCTTCGATGCAAAAGAAGGCTGGCCTTCAATGGAATCAATGATAGAAGCGAACCATCGGTTGGTTGTTTTCTCTATGCAGGAACATAGAAACAGTCCTGAATGGTTGCATTACATTTGGAATCAAGCCGTTGAACCCTATTTTTCAATATGGGAAGCACCCGTTTTTAAAGGCGAGTTTCTGAAGGGCGATCCTAAAAACAGTTTACTGATTTATAACGATTATAATTTTCCAAGAAGATCGGAAACCACCAAAAATGTCAAATACGACACAAACCAGAATCCTTACCTGATCGAGCACCTTAAGAATACATGGACCAATACCGGTAAAACCCCCAACTTTATTCTTCTTGACCGATACGAAGACTGGATTCTTGGAGTCCTGTCCTATGTTCGCGGCTTTAGAACAATTAAAGGAACCGTTACCTTCAATACACAGGTGCTCAACTATGTAAACTGGGGGAAAATGGAGAGTCAGACCAGCGGAAAATACTGTTTCCCGGTTGGTCCGGGAGACAACTTGGTTCTGTCGCCACATAGCCCGGGCTTTCGTTTTACTCCGGAAAGTATCACCTTTAATGAACCCAAACAAAATATAATTCAGCACTTTGTAGCTACTCAGCTTGATATTACTGAAAACCTTGAAGGTCATTACACCTTCGTTAAGGAATGTCGCGATTACAGCATCAACGGATTTAGCGGAAAATCGGTCAATGTGCAATTTACCACCGATTCAATCCGATCAACTGTTGCCTTGTTTGGAAAAAATAGTTACATCACTTTGCCCGGTGCTGAAGAATTTAAAATCCGCGATCATGATTTCTCAGTTGCTTCATGGATAAAAATAAAGGAATATTTGCCCAATAAAAGAGACTACTGCATCATTGGTACCAAAAACAACTCCTACCAACAAGGCATTCACCTGCTGATTCGAGATAAAAAACCATACTTTGGCTTTTACAATAACGACTTACAGGGAAAAACCATACTTGAACCTGGCAGATGGTATCATCTCGTCTGGCGGTATAACAAGTTAAGCGGCGAACAAGCCATATTCCTGAATGGGAAACTGGATAACCGTTCTCTGGGGCATCCTGCTTACAAAGGGCGCGACAGCCTATATATAGGTGTAGCCGGTTTTAATTGGGACTCAAACATGAATGGTGCGATCGACAATCTGAGTATCTGGTCGAGAGCTCTGGGCGAAGAAGAAATCTGGTCTTTAAATAAGGAAGTGATAGAAATTGTACCCATCAAAAATATCTTTATTCTATATCCGACTTTATCCTGGTCAGTAGTAATTGCTATTCTGGTGTCCGTCCTATTATTGATTTTGCTTCGACTAAAAAAGAAATTTAAAAAGAAACCGTCGGCGGCAGAAAAAATCAGGAATATCGATCGCGCAATTATCTTGAAGCCAGAGGCAAATTACATTCAACTTTTTGGAGATTTTAAAGTAATTGACAAGAATGGCCATGAAATTACCAGCCAGTTCACACCCAAACTGAAACAATTATTCCTGATTATTCTGGTCTATTCGAAACGCAACAAAAACGGTATTTCGACAAAGGAACTAACTGAAATCCTGTGGCATGGCCATTCTCCACAAAGTTCAAAAAACAGTCGTGGTGTTACTGTCCGTAAACTGCGACTGATTCTCGAATCACTCGATTCAGTAGAGATCAATTTTCATGTTGATCGATGGGCAATGGCTTTTGGAGGTTCGGTTTACTGCGATTACGTGGAGTGTTTAAAGCTTCTGAAACGTGAAAAAATTCATGACACCGATTTCAACCTGAATTTCTATCATATCATTCAGGAGGGTGAACTTTTCAAAGGCGAATTGTATGACTGGCTCGACGATTTTAAAGGCTTTGTCGGGAATAACATTGTTGATATTCTCCTGAAGTTTATCAGTGAATTAACTATTGAACACGATAATGAGTTAATCCTGAAACTGACCGAACGCATCCTCGAAACAGATCCGGTAAATGATCAGGCCTTGGCATTTAAGCTGAAAGCTTTGGTCAAACAGAATAATTATAACCTTGCAAAATTTACTTTCGACCGATTTTGTTCACTTTATGCTGATATGTATGGAGAGAAATTTGCGCCAAAATTTGATGAATTATTGGCTTCCTGAAAAAAATGTTTTCAAACAGGGTTAATTGTTTTCTCTGGCAGGTCTTTTATCTAAATATCAGACACTTAAAAATTATCGATTTATTTGCATTTGGCATTTAATAACCCAAATTTAACCTATCGTTAACCCAACTGTAAGCCTCAGCTAAAACACCGCTAACTGCACGTGGTTATGTTTATGTTTTGATTTTAATCGCGGACCGGAATCCGACCTTCCGGCCTTGTTGATGAAGATCAGTAAAAATTGATATATTCTGTTTGAAAAATGAAGATTTGGGATTCTATTCGTTCGATATACAACGGTAAAAAAATTTTACTTTTAGTACTTGCAGGAATTTTTGCAGGTTTAATTTTTATGTTAGGCGAGAATAAAGCGGTAAAATACACTTCTTCGGATCAATATTGTGCATCATGCCATGTTCATCCTCATGCCGAACAAAGCTGGAAACTTTCGAAACATTACGACAACAAAAGCGGTGTTGTGGTTCATTGTGTAGAATGCCACCTTCCGCCTGAAGAACACGGAATGCTGTTAGCAAAAATAAAACACGGAGCTACAGATGTTTATGGAAAACTATTCAAAGATTCCAGCGAATTCAACTGGCCAGCAAAGCGCAAACTCGAAAAAGCCAAAAAATTCACTTATGTGGAGTCGTGTGTTAAATGCCATCAAAATCTATTCCCCAAGACCTTAACTGTTGATGGCGAAAATGCCCATTTAAGTTTTCTGACCAGTAAAACAGAAGTTACCTGTTTGAATTGCCACCTTGATGCCGGCCATTTTGACCCAAATAACAAGCATGAGCACGACAAGAACTTTGGAGTAAATGCTACAATAAGCTCTAAAATTTATACCGACCCCACTCCAGTGACGAGTTTTACAAGTTTTACTGAAAAAATTCCCGGCACAAGCGTCAGCTTTGATCTGGTCGCCATTCCTGCCGGACAATTCCCGATGGGAAGTCCAAAGAACGAATCCATGCGCAGATCCGATGAAGGACCAATGCATCCGGTAAAAATTAGACGTTTCTTTATGGCGAAAATTGAAGTGAGTTGGGAAGAATATCTGGAGTTTTTTAAAGCTACTTCTTCACAGGGCCGCAAGGAAGCTGAAAAGAATGAGAATGTTGATGCTATTTCAGGTCCGACACCGCCATGGGGAGCTCCAGATCAGGGATGGGGAAAAGGAACCCGGCCGGCCATCACAATGACATGGAAAGCAGCTGATACCTATTGTAAATGGCTTTCGAAAGTTACAGGGAAAAGATACCGCCTTCCAACCGAAGCTGAATGGGAATATGCTGCTCGTGGTGGTACAAAAACTCCGTACTTTTTTGAAGGTGATGCCCGGAAATACACTTCCGATGGATTCTTTAAAAAACTCTTTGGTGCCGATACCACTACAATACAAACTTATGCGGCATACAAAGCAAACGGTCAGTCACAAACCTTGGAACCTGCTTCAGTGAAAGCAAACCCATTCGGGCTGAAAAATATGTCGGGCAATGTGTATGAATTTTGTTCCGACTTTTATTCTCCAACAGCCTACCTGGCGTACAAAAAAGGAGCAGTCGACCCCAAAGGACCGAAGAAAGGTCAGGAACATGTGATCCGGGGAGGTTCATACAAAAGCGATGCAAAAGACCTGCGAAGCGCAGCCCGTGACTTTACCAAAACGAAAGCCTGGTTGGTTACCGATCCGCAAATGCCAAAGAGCGTGTGGTGGTATTCTGACAGCAATGATGTCGGATTCAGGGTAGTATGTGAAGTAGATGAAAATATTAAATAGAAAATTTATCCCTATGGAAAATAAAAATAGCGCCTTAAACCGAAGAAAATTTCTCGGATCGACAGCTCTGGCTGGCATCGGATTGTTGGGTGCCAGTGCTTTGATTTCGGGGTGTAAAGATGTAAAAGATTCCAAAGCTCTTGGATTGCCACCCATCCTGAAAGGTGCTCCCAAGGGTAAAAAATTACGCGCCGGTCTGATCGGAGCTGGCAACAGGGGTACCGGAGCTGCGCTGAACTTCATCAGTAGCGGACCTGATTTGCACATTGTTGCCATTGCCGATGTTTTTCAGGATCGTGTTGACTCGTGCCGTGAACGCTTTTCCAAACTAAAAATGGATATTCCGGCCGAGAATTGTTTTACGGGTTTCGACGCCTATAAAAAACTGATGGCACTGACTGATGTCGATGTTGTTATTTTGGCCACTCCACCGCAATTCAGGCCTGAACATTTTAAAGAAGCAGTGCTGCAGAACAAACATGTATTCATGGAAAAACCGGTTGCGGTCGACCCGGTAGGAATCCGCTCGGTGATTGCAAGCTCAAAAAAAGCTGCCGCTATTGGACTAAATGTCGTTACAGGAACTCAGCGCCGGCATCAGGAAGATTACATTGAAACTTACAAACAGGTTGCCAACGGAGCGATTGGCAAACCCGTTTCGGCCAGGGCTTTCTGGAACCAGAACCATGTTTGGTTTCGCAACCGTGAAGAAGGCTGGGACGATATGACGTACATGGTTCGCAACTGGAACAATTTCTGCTGGTTGTGTGGCGATCATATTCTGGACACTCACGTTCATAACATTGATGTGATCAACTGGTTTTTGGGCAAACAGCCCGAAAGCGCGGTAGGGTATGGTGGCCGCGCACGACGTTTAACAGGCGATCAGTATGATTACTTCAGCATCGATTTTGATTACGGTGACGGAGTGTTCTCGCACAGCATGTGCCGGCAAATCGACAACTGCGCCAATGGTACAGGTGAATTTGTTATGGGAACCGAAGGTTATACGAACTGTGTAAACACCATATGGAACATGGACGGCTCGGTAAAATGGAAATTCGAATACGCGAAAGATGAAAATGGGCTTGAAATGAGTATGCCGAAAATTTCACCTTATATTCAGGAACACATGCATTTGGTTCACGCCATCCGGACTGGTGAATATGTCAATTACGGCGAAATTACAGCCAATTCAACTCTTACCGCTATTATGGCGAGAACAGCGGCTTACACAGGCAGAAAAGTAACATGGGAAGAAATTTTTAAATCAGATATGGATCTCGGTCCTAAAGAAATCAAATTTGGTCCGGTTGATATGCAATTTGAGGTACCTGTACCGGGAACGGCACATAAGGCATAATGGCCTCCCCAAACCCCCACGCAGGAGAGGGCTTGTCGCAATACCAGAATTTTGAATTTATAGTATAAACTAATGATAGCCGATTCTTTCTCCCCTCCTTCGGAGGGGTCGGGGGAGGCTGGAGTTTCAAACTAAACTAAAATGGACAATAAAAGCACACGCAGGAATTTTTTAAGAAACTCGCTTTCAGCAGTTGCAGGAGCGATTGTTTTGCCAAACATCATCCCCTCGTCAGCAATGGGAATGAGCGGTATTGTTCCGCCAAGCGACCGTATTGTTATGGGATCGATCGGAGTTGGATCTCAGGGATCCAGTAATATGAGGGACTTTCTTGACTTCAAACAAGTTCAGTATGTTTCGATATGCGATTTGGATTCGAGTCATCTCGATAAGGCATCTGATCTGATAAATAAGAAATATGGAAATAAAGACTGTCGTACCTACAAGGATTATCGCGAATTTCTCGAAAAAGAAAAAGTCGATGCGGTTTGTATTTCAGTTCCTGACCATTGGCATAGTATCGCCTACGTTTCTGCCGCAAACAAGAAACTGGCCATTTACGGAGAAAAGCCTCTGGCCAGAAGCATTGGCGAAGGTCAGCAAATTGTAAAGGCAGTTAAGAAAAATAATATCGTCTGGCAAACCGGAAGCTGGCAACGGTCGAAAGCTAATTTCCATCAGGCAGCTGAATTGGTTTTTAATGGCCGCATAGGCAAAGTTGATCATGTTGAAGTTGGATTACCCAATGGAAACAAAGGAATCGGTATGCCACCGGTAATTGCTGTACCTCCGGAACTCGACTGGGAATTCTGGTTAGGCTCGGCACCTAAAGTACCTTACCGTGGCGTTTGTCATTGGAACTGGCGCTGGATTCTGGATTATTCAGGCGGACAGTTAACCGACTGGGCTGGTCACCACATCGATATTGCCCAATGGGGTCTCGGACTTGACCGTACCGGTCCGGTGGAGATTTCAGGAGAAGGTGTTTACCCACCTTCCGGAGAATTATACAACGTTCCGACAGAATATGACTTTACATGTAAATACAAAACGGGAGTGACCATGCGCGTAGCAAATGCAGCCCGACTGCCGATGGGCATGGGTGTTACCTGGTATGGCGCAAACGGATGGATCCATGTTGATCGCGGTGATGTACTGACTGCATCAAAACCTGAACTGATTTCGGAAAAATTGGGTGACAATAAAAAAGCGCTGTACGAAAGCACTGATCATTGGGGAAATTTTCTGGATTGTGTTCGCAGCAAAAAAGAAACCATTACGCCAGTTGAAGTGGCACATCGTGCCATATCGGTTGGTTTACTCGGCGAAATTGCCATGACCACCAAACAGACCATACATTGGGATCCGATTAAGGAAGAGATCGTCAACAATGCTGATGCCAGCAAAATGCTGATGAGATCTTTCCGTGCTCCCTGGAAAATTCCGGTAATTTAATAGAACCCTAAACACGAATCCTTACTTTTCATCCGAAAAACAGGGATTCTTTCCTAATACCAACTGAGAAATGCCAGCAAAGGAATTTTTTTCCTGAACTGGCTTTCTTTTTTCAGCTTTGGTACTTGCTCTTAAATCAGTATCTTTAACGTCCTGTTATGCCTGATAACTAAAAGTCCTGATCCATGTTTTCACTGATAATTCCGGTTTATAACGAAGAAGGCCTGATCGTCGAACTGGCTGCCCGCTCGGTAAAAGCTCTTGAGTCGTTCACAACAAACTATGAGATTTTGTTTATAAACGACGGAAGTACAGATTCCACACTCCAAAAACTGATTGAAGTCCGAAAACATCATTCCAGAATAAAAATTATCGATTTGTCAAAAAACTTCGGACACCAGGCAGCTTTCACCGCTGGATTGGAACTGGCCATGGGCAATTATGTGGCCATGATGGATGGCGATCTTCAGGATCCACCTGAATTACTTCCCGAAATGTACCGGATGATCAAAGAGGAAGGATATGACATTGTCAGCGGCAAACGAATTGGGAGAAAGGGAAGCCGGCTGAAAATCACGACCAATCTGTTTCATTTTTTCTTTAAGAAAATCGCCGGAATTGCAGAAATAGAGAATTCAGGAAACTTTTCGATGTTGAACCGCGCCGCAGTAAACGCATTGGTTCAGATGAAGGAATCAATCCGGTATCTGCCGGGAATGCGTTCGTTTATCGGGTTCAACCAAGGTCATATTGAATACGTTCGCGAGGCCCGCCTGGAAGGTGAACCAAAAATGACGCTTGGCAAATTGATTGTATTAGCAGCCGATGCCATCTTTTCATTCTCGAAGTTTCCGATTAAAGTTTGCCTTTTCTTAGGCACTTTTGGAACTATTATCTTTTTCTTCGCCGGATTATATGCCCTGATCGACAAAATGTTGGGGCATTCATTGTTTGGCTGGTCATCCACTGTTTTAAGTATCTATTTCCTGGGATCAATCCAGCTTGTTTTCCTGGGCGTGATGGGCGAATATGTTTACCGGATCTACAAGGAATCACAAAACCGGCCGATTTACCTCGTGAAGAAATTTTACGATGCCGAAACTGAATAATGACTGAAAAAACCCTGAAAATAATTTTCATTTTTCTGGCTGTGGTCCTGCTGTTTGCTATGCTTTTGATCAGTCGGGATGCCGGCATCTCGGGCGATGAAGAGGTCCATTACAAGCATTCCGAAATGGTGTACAATTACTTCAGTTCGATGGGAAAGGATCAGTCATCGCTCGATACGCCCAAAACCCACCTTCAGTATTATGGACAAACATTTGATAACCTGGTTACAGTTCTCGTCCACTGGTTTGGAATTGAAGATATCTATGGTTTCAGGCATCTGATGTGCAGTTTTGCCGGCTGGTTAACCATTTTGGTAACTGCTTTGTTTGCCGCATATTTTTCGGGATACGGAGCCGCCATTCTGGTTATCTTGCTGTTTGCTGTTTCACCGGGTTTTTTGGGTCATTCACAAAATAACCTGAAAGACATTCCCTTTGCGCTGGCATATATTTCAAGTATTTATTTTTCATTGAAACTTGTTTTTTCTGAAAAGAAACCTTCCAAACAAACGATTATTCTGCTGATTTTAAGCATTGCTTTTGCCATCGGAATCCGTGCCGGGGGAATTCTGGTCGTTTTTTATCTTGGTTTTTTCATGCTCCTGAAAACTATCTTAGATTGGGTCGAAAGTAAAGAACTGAATACAGAATTTCTCAAAAAGCAACTTTTGTTATTCTTCGGAATTTCGGTTGCCGGCTATTTGATTGGACTTCTCACCTGGCCCTACGCACTGCAAAATCCGATACTGAACCCATGGAAATCATTTCAGGTAATGACACATTTTCCGACCACTGTCCGGCAAATATTTGAAGGCCGGTTCGAATGGTCTGATTTTCATCCCTGGTATTACCTGCCAAAATACATGGCTATTACCATACCATTGGTTGTATTTTCTGGAATAGCTGCCTTTCTGATTAATGCGCGAAAAAATTACACTACAAATCAACAGATTCAATTGCTGCTTCTGGGATTCACCATTTTGTTTCCGCTGATTTTTGTCCTTCTGAAACAGTCGAACCTATATGGTTCGTGGAGGCATTTTTTGTTTGTTTACCCCGGTATCCTGCTCATTTCAGCCCTGGGAATTCATGCATTTCTGGTAAGATTTAAAAAACGGATCATCCGGATTCCTGCAATTTTGCTGCTGCTGATTTTGATTCTTCATCCGCTCCGGTTTATGGCGGCCAACCATCCGTATTATTACCTGTATTACAATCAGCTGACCGGCGGATTGAAAGGTGCCTACGGAAGTTACGAAACTGATTACTATTACCATACGATGCGCCAAGGGTCCGAATGGCTTCAGGAATACCTGAAAAACAAACCGGATACCGGCAAGATAATCGTCGGCGGAAACTTCCCGAGCCAATGGTATTTCAGAAAAAATAACCGGGTAAAATTCGTGTATTTCCCTTACCAAGACCGCAGTAAGTGCGACTGGGATTATGCCATTATTGCCAACAGCTACATTTCACCCTATCAGTTGAAAAACAAAATCTGGCCACCTGCAAATACAATTCACACGATTTTTGCTGATGGAATGCCGGTTTGTGCTGTCATTGAACGGCTTACAAAGGATGATTTTCATGGAATCGAAGAGCTGAAAAAGGGCGATTACATTAAATCTGCGTTGCTTTTTCAAAATGCGTTACAAGTTGATATTCAAAATGAACTGATCTTTTATAAATTTGCCGAGTCTTTATCGGACGCCGGACAGGATGAACAAGCTGAACAGCAGCTTAAAAAATGCCTGGATATTAATCCGGATTACGAACAGGCACTGGGTTTATTGGGCGATCTGGCATTGAAAAAAGGTACGGTGGAGGAAGCTGCCAGCTATTACCAAAAGGCAATTCAGGCCAACCGGAAGTATTTCGATGTTTATCCGAAACTGGCTGGAATATATGCTGAAACCAATGTTTCAAAGGCCCGTAAAGTACTTCGGGATTGCCTGAAATTGAATTCGAGGTACAAACCGGCACTCGAAGCTTTGGCAGAAACATACCGGAAAACGGATCCTGCAATTGCCCGGAAATATGATGAAATGATAGATAAATTAAAATAACTCTTAAAATTTAAACAATGAAAAAATTGATGATGTTGGCCCTTTTTGGCCTCTTGTTTATTGGCGGGATGACCAAATCCTACGCTCAGGGAGATTCAGCAACGGTAGCTGAAGAACCAAAAGATACGATTTCGATCGACAATATGGATCCTAAGTTCTATGAAGAAGAAGCCCCAAAAGAATCGTCAAACACAATGACCTACGCCATTATCGGTGGTATCGTGGTGATTGGCGGAGGAGCCTTCTATTTCATGAAAAAGAAAAAGAAATAAGGAAAACCTTGAATAATCTGCATAAAAAAAGCTCGCCGTTTCCGGAGAGCTTTTTTTATGGGTTCAAGTATCATCAGGCCGCTTCCGTCAGGAACAGATAACGGACAATGACCAGTACAAAAAGCAGATACATCATCCAATGTACATTTTTGGCTTTGCCTGTGATAACCTTCAGCAAGGTATAGAAAATGATACCAGCTGCAACTCCGTTGGCGATGCTGTATGTAAATGGCATCATGATGATACACATGAAAGCAGGAAAGCCTTCCGTGAAATCTTCAAAGTCAATATCCTTAATTGCTGAAACCATCAACAAACCTACAATGATTAATGCGGGAGCAGTAGCAGCGTCTGGAATCAATCCTGCCAATGGAGCAAGAATCAGTGCAACCAGAAACAAAATCCCGGTGGTTACAGCGGTTAAACCGGTGCGACCTCCTTCACTGATACCAGCAGCACTTTCAACATAAGCAGTTACAGTACTGGTTCCCATCAAAGCTCCGAAAGAAACTCCGAATGCATCAACCAGCATGGCCTTTCCAATTTTCGGAGAATTGCCATCTTTATCAATCAGTCCAGCCTTGTTAGCTGTTCCAACAAGAGTTCCGAAAGTATCGAACAATTCAACAAAGGTGAAAGTGAATACAACAGTCCAGATTCCCATGCTTAATGCACCTCTTATATCGAGTTCAAATACTGCAAGGTGTGAAAAATCAGGCAACGCGAAAGGTGAAAAACCTGCGGCAATTTTAGTCACGCCCATCGGAATTCCGATAATGGTGGTCACAATAATTCCAATAAGCAGAGAGCCTTTTACACGTAAAGCCATCATTGCGGCTGTAAGGCCAAGTCCGAGTAAGGTAAGTAACATGGCAGGATTCTTCAGGCTACCTAATCCAATATTCCATTCGAAGAAAAGCAAGCCTGCCTTTCCACCTGTTGCCTTTAAGGTATCCAGAGTTGGAGGAATCAAGTTGGTTGAAACTGCCATAATCTCAGACAATTTCAGTCCGATAATGGTAATAAACAGTCCGATACCAACAGTAATCGCTACTTTCAGCGAACGTGGAACGGCAACAACCAGAATCTGCCGTACTTTGGTAATGGTCAGTAAAATAAAGATTAAACCTGAGATGAAAACGGCACCAAGAGCCACTCTCCAGGGCATTCCAACGCCAGCCAAAGCAACGGTAGCAAAAAAGGCATTCAAGCCCATTCCCGGAGCCAAAGCGATTGGAAAATTAGCAACCAAACCCATGGCAATAGTTACAAAACCAGCGGCAATGGCGGTAGCAAAAAAGACAGCATTCTTATCCATTCCGGTAGCCGAAAGGATATTTGGGTTCAGGAACAGAATATAGGCCATCGTCATGAAGGTAGTGATACCTGCAACGATCTCGGTGCGTACAGTCGTTTTGTTCTCCTGCAGCTTGAAATATTTGGTTATAAATTCCATATTTGTTTCGATTAGAAAGTGTATTTAAGAGCTGCTGTTGGATTAATACGAAATCCTTTAGTAGGGTTTCCAGTAAAGTTGAAACCTAATTCCTGTTCAGTTCCAACAGAAAAGTTTTTATTGAAATTGTACCATAACTGAGGCTCAGAAAGGAATACATATTGGGTTTTTTCAGTTCCAAATACATTGTCTTCTTTCCAGAAATCAGCAAAACCATCGAACCTCATTTTTCCCTTCATGAAATTGACATACCATACACCGGTCAACTGAAAGGAAGCACTGTTTTTTCCCTGTATCGTCTTGAACAAGGTCTGAATGGTATAACCACTTGAAAAGTCTTTGGCATTCTTTGAATATTCAAAACCTCCCAAAAAAGCGTTGTTGATCTGGTAAGCACCTCCGGCAGGTCCGGATTTCCATTGTCCAAAACCACCATTGTATTCTATATGAGCAGCAAATGGCGATTTGCCTATAGTAAAGGCACGGGCAATTTCCCAATAAGCCAGACTAACTCCTTTAACATCGCCGGCCTTACCATCTCCATAGTTCATGTCAATAAAAAAGAATGTGTTACCGGTTTTGTCAGGCTTGAACATCTCAACAGTAGTAGTTAAAAAACCCCGGTCTTTCCCCATGTCGTAATGAGTTTGGAGGTTCTGTGCATAAGTGCCTGCACCAAGCAGGCTAACAAACAAAGCAAGGACTAATTTCTTCATAGTTTAATATTTAAGTTGGATGTATAAAAGATTGCTAAAACTAACTAAAAGATTGCTCCGTAAACTTTATTATGATCTCTGCAGGCCAATTGTTACTAACACTTTTCTAACAAATTCTAATTTGAATTAGAATTGCCCGGCATTAGAAACGGACAAATCAAGAAATATTTGTATATCTTCAACCTCACAATTAGTAATAAGGATTGTGATATCCCGAAATAAAAGTCTCCGCTCTTTATAATAATTTTTTGTAACCCAATAGAAACCAGTTGCTATGAAACCAATTTCAAGAAGACAGTTTATTCAAACCGGAATGATAGGTGCCGCAGCCGTATCGACCGGTTTTGCCAATGTTGTTTATGCAAGTTCAGCCAGTTTGCAGATTGATCGGGTCAAACTGGGTAAAACCGGACTGGTTATTCCGCGTCTGGCACTCGGAACGGGTTCCCATGGAGGAAATCAGTCCTCAGATATGACTCGCATGGGCGTTGAAAACTGGGTAAAAATAGCCCGGTACGCTCAGGAAAGAGGACTCACTTTTTATGATGCAGCCGATCTTTACGGATCGCATCAAAATGTAAAGGAAATCCTGAAAGAAGTACCCCGTGAAAAAGCCACCATACTTACTAAAATATGGACGCGTCCTGAAAAATGGAATCAGGATACTCCGGTGAAAACGATCGACCGTTTCAGAAGAGAAACAGGTTCCGACTATTTTGATATCCTATTGTTGCATTGCATGACCAACGGGAAATGGCAGGAAGAACGGAAACCATACATCGAAGCCCTTTCAGAAGCCAAACAAAAAGGAATTGTGAAAACCATCGGACTCTCGTGTCACAGTTTCGATGCCTTGAAAATTGCAGCTGAAGATCCGTGGGTGGATGTAATCCTGGCCCGTATCAATCCGGAAGGTGTCATTATGGATGCAAGTCCGGAAGAAGTAATGGCCGTTCTCAAAAAAGCACACGACAACGGGAAAGGCATCATCGGAATGAAAATTTTTGGAGAAGGACGCTTTACCGAAGAAGCACAGCGTGAAAAATCGCTCCAATATGCCATCGGGAGCGGGAACATTGACTCCATGACCATCGGTGTGACAACCAAAGAACAGATTGATGAGAATGTGAACCGGATCATGCGAATTGTGAAAGGATAAGGCCTCTCCCCAACCCTCTCCAAAGGAGAGGGAGATTTGCCAGTTGCAGCATTAAAGCAACATGAAGACCGAAACTTGAAACCAACAAACCTATGCAACAAGACAAACTCATTGAACTATTTGCTCAATCTTTCAGGGATAACTGGTCGTTACCTGCATTTTCCGATTATCAGGGTTCCACTTGCACATATGGCGAAGCGGCGCAGATCATCAGGCAAATCCATTGTTGTTTTCGTGAAATCGGGCTCAAAAAAGGAGATAAGATTGCTCTTCTGGGAAGAAATTCTTCCAATTGGGCCATCTCGTTTTTGGCGATTTCAGGCTATGGTGCAGTTTCGATACCGATCTTGCCCGATTTCAATCCGGAAGATATTACCCAGATTCTGAACCATTCCGAATCGGTATTTTTGTTTGCTGCCGATAATTTATTTGACAAACTCGATCGAGAAAAGATTCCGGGAATCCGGGGAGTTATCAACCTGACTGATTTTTCAGCCCTTTCGTTTGTCAATCAGGAAGTAAAAGACCGCTGGAAGAAATATTTTACTGTTGAACATGCCGGTAAATCGAGTCCGGATAACTTTATTCTGGAAGAATTTCAGTCTGTAGAACTTGCAATTATTTCATACACCAGCGGAACTTCGGGATTCACAAAAGGAGTGATGATTCCGGCCCGAAGCCTGCTGTCGAATGTTATTTATGCCCGTGAACACATGCCGTTGAAAGCAGGCGATCCGATCGTTTCCTTTTTGCCAATGGCCCATATTTTTGGTTTGCTTTTCGAATTTCTCTTCCCTGTTTCGGTCGGTTGTCATGTCACTTTCCTGACGAAGCCGCCTACTCCGCAAATCATCGTTAAAGCATTTCAGGAAGTGAAACCAAAGCTGATCCTTTCGGTTCCGCTGGTTATCGAAAAAATATACAAAAAGCGGATTCTTCCGGCCCTTGAAAAGCCTGTTGTAAAATTTCTTATGAAAGTGCCTGTCATCCAAATCATCCTGCATAAAAAAGTATTGGCCAGTCTGGTCGAAACATTTGGTGGAAATTTCCATGAAATCGTGATTGGCGGTGCACCATTGAGCAAAGAAGTAGAACTTTTTTTCAGGAAAATAAAATTCCCGTTTACCATCGGTTACGGAATGACCGAATGCGGACCACTGATTTCGTATGAACCTTCCACAAGTTTTCGACCTTTGTCGGCCGGAAGATTGGTTGACCGCATGGAGGTTCGGATTGATTCAGTAGATCCATTCAGTCAGGTGGGCGAAATTTTGGTGAAAGGAGCCCATGTGATGCTTGGCTATTATAAAAATGAAAAGGCAAGCACTGACGCGATCGACAGCGATGGCTGGCTGCATACAGGCGACCTGGGTATTATCGATGCCGACAATTTCATATATATCAAAGGCCGCAGCAAAAACATGTTGCTCGGGTCATCGGGTCAGAATATTTATCCGGAAGAAATGGAAGCCAGACTCAGCAACTATCCTTTTGTGCTGGAGTGCGTGATTACTGAACGCGAAGGCAAACTGGTCGCATTTGTATTTGCCGATCCTGAACAGCTTGACGCCGAAAAACCAGGTGAAAACCACCTGAAGGAAATTATGGCTGAAAACCTTATTCAAGTCAACAAAGAACTCCCAAAATATGCTCAGCTAAGTTCAATCATTCTGGTTGACAAGGAATTTGAGAAAACCCCGAAACGAAACATCAAGCGGTATTTATACACATAGAAAAAGGAAAAGAGGAAAGGAAAAGAGGGAAAATGATGTCAACCCCAAAGTTATAACTTGGGACCACTCTGATATGTCAGGAAATTAAAATTGCCACCAAGTCGCCAAGACACTAAGTTGCACAAAACACTGAATATCTGCTACGTCATCTTGGTGAATCCTTCGGGTTTTTGTGCCTTTGTGGCAGAAAAAGGCTTTCCGGAGCAGACTCTACCTTTATTTCAGAAAATCGCGGAACCAAAAACCGGAATCTTTGACTGTACGTTCCTGCGTTTCAAAATCGTTGTAAACCATACCAAATCTTGGCCGGAAACCTTCGGCCCATTCAAAATTGTCAATAAATGTCCAGGCAAAATAGCCTGTCACATTGACCCCTTCCTGTTTCGCCCTGAGAATATTTTGCAGGTATCGTTTGTAAAAGTTAATCCTTTGAGGATCATTTATTCGTCCGTTGATCAACTGATCAGGAAAGGCTGCACCATTCTCGGTTACAATAATTTCTTTAACCGGATATTTGGCAAACTGCTTTATAATTTCATAAATCCCTTCAGGATATACCTCCCAGCCCATATCGGTTACTTCCGAATCGTCTTCCGGTTTGACCCGATTGGCCCAGATAAACGGGATCAGGGAAGGTTTTGCAACAACTCTGAAATAGTTCTGTATTCCGATGAAATCAAAATCAAACTTTACGTTTTCAATGTCCTCCGGGTGAATATGTTTTTCAATTTTCTTCAGTATGGGGAAATCCTGAACCGGATAGCCCATCCCCAGCGACGGTTCGATAAACAGCCGGTTTAATACCACATCGAGCCTTTGGGCCGCGCGCTGATGACTTCCTGTCATCTTATGAGGCTCGGTGTATGAACATGACAATGCTGTACCAATGTGACTGTTTTCCACATTCCTTCTGATAATTCGCCCACCTTCAGCCTGACAAAGGTTCGCGTGATGAACAGAAGCCATGAATTTGTGGATTCCAGTACGGTTTGGAGCATGAATTCCAGAAAGATAACCTAATGTAGTGAAGCTTGCCGGTTCGTTGAGAACCATCCAGTGCCTGATCCGATCACCAAATCTCCGGGTGCATAAATCGGCATATTCTGAGAACCACCCAATCATTTCGCGATTGGTCCAACCACCCTTATCTTCAAGTGCCTGAGGCAAATCCCAGTGATACAGCACAGCCCATGGCTCGATGCCCAACTCCAGGCAGGTATCAATCATTCGATTGTAAAAGTCAATTCCTTTTTCATTGATTCGTCCGGTGCCGTCCGGCAAAATCCGGGCCCACGAAAATGAAAACCGGAAATTTTTAAAATTCAGTTTTTTTAGGAGCTTCAGATCGTCTTCATACCGGTTGTAAAAGTCGATGGCAATTTTTCCATTCGATTTGTCTTTTATATGACTTTGCTTGCTTGTAAATCGATCCCAAACGGATTCTCCTTTCCCATCCGCGTCCGATGCACCTTCAATCTGGTATGCAGAAGTTGCGACACCCCAATAAAAGTCATCTCCAAAATCTCCTTTTGAAATTTCATGAGCTTCACTACTTACCGGCAGGATCGGTTTTAACTTCCATAATGCTGTAAGAACTGCCATTGTTTTAATAAATTCCAACCGAACCATTATTACTTCTTATCTGGTGATTTTTGCCCGGCAAATTTATTATTTATCAGAAGATTCCTTCCAACTTACCTTAAAGAATTTTTTATGGATTCCTATCTTAGCTCAGTTCGATATGAAATTGAATCGTTACTTAAAAGAAATTTAAAGCAATTATGAGAATTTAACCTCGGTCATTTTAGAATCTTTTGAATAAGGTTCAGCCAAATATTTTAGCATTGACCGGAGTGACCTTTCACATTTCTTCCAGAACTTCCTTGATTGCAATTAATAGGTTTTCAATGTCTTGCAGATACAACTGCCCGATATTTCCTATTCTGAAACAATTCGTATCACTTAATTTTCCCTGGTAAATCACTTGCCCGCGCTGATGCAGGCTCTCATAGAATCGTGTAAAATCGAAGTTCAGATGTTCCGGAAACAGGAATGAAGTAATGATGTATCCCTGATCTTCCTTATTGAGATAAGTGCGTAATCCCAAAGCCTCTGTTCCTTCGATCAATCTTTGGTAATTTTGCTGATATCGTTCCGAACGTTTTAAAATTCCGCCTTCTGCCTTCAACTCATCAATTGCTTTCCGGAAGGCAAGAATTGATTGAATAGGCGGGGTAAAACGAAACTGGTTATTCTTTTTCAAGTCAATCCACTGACTGTATAAATCAAGCGATACGGTTCGGGCTTGTCCGATGCAGGTTTCAAGAGTTTTGATTTTTGCAATGACAAATGAAAATCCGGGAACTCCCTCGATGCACTTGTTTGACGATGAAACCAAAAAGTCGATACCGAGCGCTTTCATATCAATCGGAACAGCACCAAAACTACTCATGGCATCTACAATGAAGACTTTACCGTATTTTTTGGCAAGTAATCCGATTCCTTCAATATCGTTAAAAATTCCGGTAGTCGTTTCACAATGCACAATAGCAATGTGGGTTATCGTTTCATCTTTCAGCAAAACATTTTCAGCATCTTCCACTGGAGGAACAATATTCTCCCTGTAATTTAAAGTAGTGGTCCGAATCCCATAAACTTTAGCCATCTGGCCGATCCGGTCACCATAAGCACCGTTCGTTATCAGGAGCAAATGTCCGTCAGTTGGAATTACAGTTGAAATAACCGACTCTACACCAAAAGTGCCTGAGCCTTGCATCAGAACAGAATCGTATCCATCCTCCGGAGTTAATCCGGCAATAATGAGCAGTTCGGCACGAATTTCCTTCACAATTTCCAAAAATTCCTTGTCGCGCGAACCCATATCATGCAACATGGCTTGTTTTACTGAAAGTTTGGTATTCAGAGGACCTGGAGTAAAAAGTTTATTATCCATTATTGGTATATTAATTTGGTTACAAATGAAAATTCAGGCTTCGGTTCTGTTAAATTTTCAGAGTAATAGCTTTGTTGATGCGTTTTTGCTGATTCGAATTTTTATCCCATCTATTTTATAGGAAAGACTCTTCGTTTTAAAAGAAAAGAGGGAAATAATTAAACCCTTGTTTCCCCTTTGTGAAACTGGGTTCAATGTTCCCATCGTTTGTAGCATTTGATTGAATTTGCTCATCAATTTCCTCTAAAATCCGCCAGCAATCCCATACTCCTTCAGTAACGAAATCCGCTCCGTTATTGGTCATTTTGCGATCTGCGAGTGCTATTTTATGAGCTATCCAAACAGGATCAGCACTTTCGGCTTCAGAAAGTGATAACCCCAGTTCATTTCCTGATTTGGTCAGTCCGATGGTCCACATTCCGGCATTTATTCCTTCCTGAATGTCGGCCACAGTATCGCCAATTTTTACCATATGACTGAGTGGAAAAACATTCATTTTTTCACAGTTCCGGTAAATCATCCATGGGGCAGGCCGTCCGGCAGAAACTTCCGAAGAATTTACAACCGAATCAGGAATAAGTCCTCTGGAAGTTGCTATTGGCAATATATTTTTCATCATTTCGGCCACATAACCAGTTGTTGTCCCGACTTTAATTCCCTGATCCTTCAAACGATTAATCAATTCGACGGCTCCCGGAATGGGTTCGCTGTAATTCTTAACAATAGCTGCCAGCGCTGGCTCCAAATCGGAGTAAATAATATCAATATCATGTTCCGAAGGAATCCGTCCATACTCAGCAACCCATTGTTTTTGAACTGTATCAAGCCTGAAAAGCGCGCGAACATGATCTTTCTTTGCCAAACCCATTGGTGAGCGGGCTTCTTCCATACTGATGAAAATATCTTTTTGGCGAAAAACTTCAATAAACACCTGAGCTGGGGCAATGCAGCCATAGTCGATAATTGTTCCGGCCCAATCAAAAATAACTGCTTTGATATTTTTTAATTTTTTCATGACTTTTTAGTTTATAAGTTCTTCTTTTGATTGGATAAAAATCTGTCTTTTGGCTAATTCTTCAAAAAAGTTCGCCGGATCGAAAACAAACTCCGGAAAGAGAGCGCCTTCACCTTTGTATTTTCCCTGCGCAATGAGCTGAGCTGCAATTCCCATGGGGATTCCCACATTTCGGGTATATGCCCGCAAACCGGCCCATTCAGGAATAGTACCATCTGATGCAGGATGTGTGTGTGTTAAAGTCTGTCTGATCAGTTGTCCGTTTTTAATTCCTTCCACTTCAATATGGAGTGAATAGCCAAACAGATTGGTTGTTTTTCCTTTGTCCGATTTTTGCAGATACTCACCTACAGCTTCCATAATTCCAAATTCGCAACAATTTAAAGAAATTCTGGTGTTATTCAAAAAACCATAGTTGTAAAGCGCTTTGATGAGATCCATATTTTCCTGAGGCCAGGTTCCCCGAACTTCAATTAACTCAACCCCTTTGTTTTCAAGATATTTGGCAAGGGTGAATGTTTCTGAATGAGGAATGATGTATTGAATACTTTTACCGTAAGGTTGGGGTAATTCGATTTCACGCGGACGGGCAAAAGGTGGAACCTGAATAAACTGGCCATTTTCAAAAACTGTTCTTCCAGGTAATTTGGGGTCGTACTCGTAAATGGTTGTTTCGGTAATCGATCCTGAAAATGCAATCGGGCGATAAGCTCCGTGACTGACACGAACCGAGTTGACCTTTTCCATTGAATCGCAGGCCAAAACAGCCATCATATTGGTTGTTCCGGGAGTCATTCCGAAACCTGGAACCATCACTTTTCCGTTCGATTTAAAAATTTCGCTGAATTGATATTCCTCACCAAATCCGTTCAGGTTAATCCCATGACATCCGGCATGGGCAATACATTCAGTCGAATCAGCATTCAGCGAAATGGTCGTTCCATCAATAACCAGGTCATACTCCGAAAGTATGGCAATCGACTCCATTTTGTTTTTCACATCGATAAATGCAAAATCAACCTTGGGGTGATTGAGCCAATCGGCTGTTTCTTTTGCTGCTGCGACATTGAAATCGCCAATGGTTAACCGGTCGAAAGTTCCAAACTGTACCAGATCGAGTGCAGATTCCCTGCAAATTTTTCCAGCGCCTCCAAGTGCAAAGATTTTCATACTATTCCTGGATTTAAGAAAACGTTATTGAAGTAATTAATTAGATAAACCCTGACAGAAAAGACTGTCAGGGTTATCATTTGAGGAATCTAAATGTTGCTGTTTATTTAATAATCCACATTTCGGAATTGATGTCATCGGTCTGTGAACCAAACTGACTGCTCAGTGCGGCATTGTAATTGTCAGCATTAGTAGTTCGTTCAGAACTTGGATATTGCCAGCGTTTGGCAATACGGGCGCTGTTGGCAGTTCCAGGTCCGGTGAGGAATGTTGGCACTCCGGTACGACGGTTATTGTAGTATGCTTCCCAACCCGAATTCTGGAAAAATGCCAGATATTTCTGAGTAAGAATTTGTGTTAGTGCTGTTGCCGGAGTACTGCTGTATTTTACTGCACCCTGAGCATAATAAGAACTCCAGTTGGCGTCAACACTTGCTCCGTGGAAAGTCCATGAAGCTTGAATTCCTTTGGTATAATAATCTTCGGCATTTCCTGAAATCCAACCTCTGTTGATTGCTTCAGCAATGTTGAAACATAGTTCGGAATAACCAATCTGAATGCAAGGTTCACCAAAGTAAGAGCTGTAGTATTTGCTTTTGCTGATTGCTGAATATTCACCGTTCAACATTTTTGTCGACATATCATCCAAACTTTCGCCTGAACTTGCACCAACATATGCATTATAGTCAGAAGCAGTCAGGCCAGCTTTGATTTTTGCCGGAGCCGGATCAGCAACGATGAAGGTCCGGGGATCTTTCAGCGATACCAAGGTATTCAGATAAGTCGCCGACATGTTGTTACGTGTGGCAGTTTGTCCGTAATTATCCTGATTGAGCGGATATTTATCGGTAGAACTGTTGTATGTAAACTTCAGATTGTCATCCAAAGATGTCATCACCGGATATTTGGACGGATTGCTCACCACATCAGCAAACAGCTTTTTGATGTTCAAATCTGTATCAGCTTCTTTCTTGCTTAAGGTAATCAAGACCCTCAACTTGTAGGTATTAACTACTTTTTGCCATTTTGCAAGATCGTTTCCAAGCATAAAATCACCTGTCAGCGATTTGTCCAGACCATTAATAAGCAATTGCAAATCAGCATTTGATTCATCCAGCCAAACTAAAGCCTGTTTGAAAACTGCCTTCTGCGAATCATACTTTGGTTTGGTGTTATCAAGGCTTTTTAATGCTTCAGTTAAGGGCACATCACCCAGACGCATACTCATATCAACATAGAAATAGGCCTTCAGGAACTTTCCTAAAGCTGAATACGGATTGTTTGCAGGAAGTCCAACCCGTTTAGCTTCGGCATTCATCTGGTTCACGTTTTTCAACTGAGTGAAGTCGAAACTGGTTGTAGTCCAGTCGTATTGCTGATCGTTGTAATAGGCATAGTTACTGCACCAAAACTGATTCCATCGTTGTTCGTCGCTCCAGGGCGAATTATATACGCTATACAAAACGTTCGTAAAAACCAGCGAAGGCGGAACTTCGCCAGGCCGATTCGGATCTTTTTCCAGCTCTGAGAATTTTTGGCAAGATGATAGCGCAACCGCGAATACCATCATAAGTATGATTATTTTTTTCATCTTTTTCTGATTGAATGTTATTAATGACATGGATTAGAAAGAAATATTCAGGTTAAAACCATACCGACGGGTCGTTGGGGTTTGAAGCCCTGAAGATCCACTGTTTCCAGCATATTGCTCGATATCAATATCGGTTCTTGCAGCAAAATACAACAGGTTTCTGCCGACAAACGAAATGTTGGCTTGTCTGATAAACGAATGGTTCAGGTATTTCTGCGGCAGGTTATAAGTCAAAACTACTTCGCGTAATTTCACAAACGACCGGCTGATGCGATCTGCTACATCAGTTCCGTAGTAACGGCTGATATAATCCTGAAGGTAAGTTGGGGTGGTATTGGTTGCAAATTGCAGTTTATCGTAATTGGTAACCTGTCCGTCAGAATTGTATGCAATTGGAACATTGTTGCTCACTACTACACCATCACCCACATACGATTTAATTCCTTTGGTATCGTTTAAACGGGCAATGCCCATAGCTCCCAAAATGGTATTAATGTGTCTTCCACCCTGATATGTTTTCTTTTCAACATAGTCAAGAATAGTTCCTCCAAATCGTCCGTCGAATTGAAATTTCAAGCTGACATTCTTGTAGGTCAGTGTGTTGTTGATTGCACCCGCCCAATCGGAATTCGTATTTCCGAGGAATTGGGCCACCGAGTTCCGGATCGGACGACCACTTGCATCGTTGATAATCTTGCCATCAGCGGTGTGAACAAAGTCGGAACCATACATTTTATCCATACGGTCACCAACTTTTAAATAGATGTTCAGGTTCTCAACTCCCGGATAAATTTCATTCAGGTATTGCTGATTCGTTGAATAATTGGCCGAAACATTCCAGCTGAAACCATTTTCTTTCCGGATTGGAGTGGCTGAAGCAGAAAGTTCTATCCCTTTTCGCTGAACTTTAATCCCATTAACCAATGCAGAATTAAAACCTGTGGCACCCGAAATTGGAAGCGAGAATATCTGTGGTCCGTCAATGCTCGAGAAATAAGTCGCATCCAATAAAACCTTATTTTCAAACAGTCCAACGTCAGTCCCAACTTCCCAGGCTGAGCTGGAACTTGGCTTCAGGTTAGGATTTGAAATCGTGTTGGTATAGGATGCGGCCGGAATTCCCTGGATGAGGTTGATGTTGTATGACGATGAATTCTGGAAGGTTGGTCCGTCATAAGGAGAATTATAGCTTGCGCCATATCCGACAACACTGTAACCCAGCACCTGGTATGTTGGTCCAATCGTCTTTGAAGTTAGTGCGCTACCCACGTTGGCATAAGAACCTCTGACTTTCCATGACTTTACATTTGGAATAGTAACCAGTTTTGACAATTCAATACTGGTAGAAACCGACGGATAAAAATAAGAATTGTTGGCTGAAGGTAATGTGGAGTTCTTATCGCTACGTCCGGTTAATGACAAAGTCGCAAAATCGTCGTAAGTTAAGTCAGCAGTTGCATATGCACTCAACACCTGCATAGGCGCATAGTAGTCATACGATTTCACCGGATTCTTAGAGTTACTTAGATTGTACCAACCAGGAACATTCATGTAATCGGTAGTTGCGTAACTGCTTCTGAAGCTGTAGCTGCGAATGTTTCCACCGGCAGTTGCATGTAAGCTAAGTTTTGGAACCACATAACGATCGTACGATAGGAGGGCATCCGTATTGTTTTCGAACAAATTACGTTTGTCTTCACGGTAATCGCCTTCGCCTGCTTCACGACCATATGGATGGGCTGAAAAAGGCATCTTTTCTGAACGAAACATATCATACGATGTGACCGCTGTACGGAGTTGTAAATTCAGATAATTATTGAATTTGTAGTTTAACGAAGCATAGCCGTTCAGGTCGTTTTTTTCGTGACCCCGTAACCATTCGTACGACATGAAATAAGGGTTGTGGTAGCGCTGGTATTCCGCAAAAATCGATTGAACACCTTCTTTTCCAGGCTGCCAGTAATTACGCATGTCGTCAATATTCCAGTCGGCACCACCCCAGGTAGTAATGTTATAAATGATACTGTTCGGGCCATAATTTACGTCTGGAACATTTGGCGTAAATTGTCTGCTTGAGGATATGTTTGCATCAATGCGAAGCTTTTTCGAAATATTGTATCCGCCTGAAAGGTTAAAATTGGTCATGTTCAGCGAAGTATTTGGAACGATACCGTTTTGGTAACTGTACGAAGCTGAAAACCGAAGATCGTATTTTTCACCACTGGCTGAAACGGCTAAGCTGTTCGTCGAAAGCAAGCCTGTTTCAAGGAACCTCTTCAGGTTATCTTTTCCGCGGGCAACCCAGGGAGTTCCGGTACGTGCTCCTGTTACCGGATCTATCGGGCTGTCGTATTGCGGGATAAGCTGACCACTGAAACGTGGACCCCAAATATCGTAGTCGCCATCGTTCAAACCACCACCTTTACCATCAACAAAAGCGTATTGTCCGTGGTCGCCAGGACCATATTCGTCCTGCACTTTAGGAATCGCCAAAAACCCTTTTTCGGCCATAGTACTTGAATTGAATTCAACAGAAAAACCGCGCACGTCTTTTGTGCCGCGTTTTGAAGTGATCTGTATAGCACCATATTGACCACGCGAACCATATAAGGCAGCTGCTGCAGGGCCTTTCAGTACAGTATAACTTTCAATATCATCAGGGTTGATGTTCCAGGTGTCGGTCTGAACCGGCACTCCGTCAACCACATATAATGGTGAGTAGCCACGAAGCAGAACTGTTGGTGCACCAAGCAATTCAGAAGAAGCTCCTACGGTCAGACCCGAAACTTTACCGGTTAGTGCATTGATTGCGTTGGGTTCCCTGGCCTTAACCAGTTCACTGCCTTTTACATCCTGAACTGCAAAACCGATGGTACTTTTTTCCTTTTCGATCCCAAGGGCCGTAACAATAACTTCCCGGATTTCCTGCTTGGCATCTTCCAAAGTAATCTGAATCACTTTTTGGTTGCCAACAACAAGTTCAACTGTTTCGAAACCAACGTATGACACTACCAGAATGTCTTTTGGTTCAGCCTGAATAACATAGTGACCTTTTGCATCGGTCACAACACCATTGGTCGTTCCTTTTACCAAAATGGTTGCACTTGGAAGGCTTTCACCGGAATTGGCTCTTACCGTGCCTTCAATATTTGCCTTTTGGGCAAACACTGTTGCTCCTATCAGGAGAAACGTAATCATTAAAAAGATAAATTTTTGCATTTTAAAATGGTTAGAATTAATACTGTACTTTTTAGTCATAGAAATGGCTGATCAAAGCTTTTTGTGCTTTAAATACCAGTAAAATCAAGAATTAAAATATTGTGGAACAGGGCTGATTAAAACACCAGTATCACCCTTTTTGTGAAGAGATTGGTCAGCGAATTAATGTCTTTTGATTTTGAAATGGCTTTTTCAAAACTTTCGGTATCAACAGTCAGAACATTAAACGCAACATCCAAAACTTTATTAAAATCAACTTCAGCCACTTCTAAAGAAACGTCTCCTTTCTTAACCGATTTTTTAAGGTGGTGTTCGATTTTTTGAACCGCATCATAAATTACCGGTTTCCGGATTACCGTTTTTGTTTGCGGATTTCCAGGAACGATTGGCACCTGGTAAGTATATTTTGCTTCAAGCAAATATATTTTTTTCGCAACCAGATCGCCGAATGCATGTTCACCGGCCATTTCCTTTGTAACCGAATTTAGTGCAAGTTCATTGTCAGAAGCCCTGAATTCAAAAGCCGGGCTGCTTGTGACATTTGACGCTGGTTTCCTTGAATCTTCGGGAAACGCTAATACCAGAGCATCCTGGGCAAATAATTTTCCTACACACAGTAAGAAAATGAACGCTATTAATTGTAAACTTTTTTTCATGTGGCAATGGTTCTTAATTTATTACAAAATTCTCATTTCAACATTACAGGATGATTGAAGAAAAATTAATCTTCGAATAAGAATTGTGTTTTTTTATGACTTTTTATTAAAATTTTGTTTCTGGACTTTATTGCGGTATCTTTAATTTTAGTCCTACTTCTGAAATGCAGAGGACAATATGGATATTGCAGCCAGTAAATCTTCACGGCTAATAGTTAATGCCGGCGAAAGCTGAATCACATTTCCCTGAGAAACCTTAAAACTCAAACCACGCTTCATACATTGATACATGATTTGCTCGGCTTCAGCATTTGCTTTTTCTTTTGTTTCCCGATTTTTAACCAACTCAAGACCCCACAAAAGTCCTATACCACGAACATCTCCGATAATAGGAAATTGCTCTTTAAGCTTATTTAATTCATTTTTCATCCAGACACCATCTTCAACAACCTTTTGTAAAAGGCTTTCCCTTTCAATATAATTTATAGTTGCTAAAGCAGCCGTGCTGCCCAACGGACTTTTTTCGTGGGTGTAATGCCCCAGCGAAATATCTCCGGCCACATTATAGCTATCGCGCGCAATCATTGCTGCGAAAGGAATAATTCCACCGCCCAATCCTTTTCCAAGACAAAGGATATCAGGTTCTATCCCGAAATTTTCGAATGCAAACATTTTTCCGGTGCGGCCAAAAGCAATTGGAATCTCGTCGAGAATTAGCAGAACATTGTGCTTTGTGCAAATTTCGCGTACCCGTTTCCAGTATGCCTGAGTTGGAATCTGTACATCGGTATTGCGCACGGTTTCTACCAGGAATGCACCAACATCACCTTCTTTTTCAATTACATATTCCAAATATTCTGCATAATTTAACTGATCGTCCTCTGTATCACCAAAAACTCCAAAGTAAGTCGTAGGAGGCGGGATACAAATCGTTCCAGGCATCATTGGTCCCAAATGCCTTTTAAATATCTCTTCTCCTCCTGCTGAAATTGCATCAAGTGAAGCGCCATGGAACGAATCCCAAAGGGAGACGATTTTGTGTTTCCCGGTAACCACGCGAGCCAGCTTAATTGCCATGCCGATTGCAGATGTTCCTCCCGGTGCAAAAAGACTTCGGTTAAGGTCGCCCGGTAAAAGGCTGGCCAGTTTCTTCGCCAGATTAACTGCCGGTTGGTTGGTATATCTGCGGGGCGAAAACGATAAGCGGTTCATTTGTTCTGTAAGCTGGTTGATCACATAGTCGTTTCCGTAGCCCAGCTGGTGAACATTGTTTCCGTGGAAATCGAGCAAATGTTTTCCTGAAAGTGTGGTCATTCCACTGCCATCGCATCGATCAAGAACATCAAGGCAAGGACTCGACATAGCCTGATGCAGGAAATAGCGCGAATCATCCTCCAGAATCTGCAGGGTTTGAGGATCGGTAATTTCCTGATTCCACTTCCGGCGTTCTTCTGATACATTCACATCACCTTCAGTAACTAATTTGCTGGTATCCATAGTTTTATTATTAGAATAAATCGATTTTGAGGATCGATTTCGGAAAAATCGATTTAAGCGATTTTAAGTATTATTTCTGTATTTCCGCAATAGAAAGCTTAAAATAATGAGCTTGTATGCTTCAAAACTTCTCCGTTATCAACAACCGGACTGGGATTGGGATTGGTATTTCTTTGTTTCCAGTTGTAATGAACAAGCTGTGAATTGTAAGTGCCATCATCAAAAAGATCGATTATGGCATACATGGGTGGAAATTCCTGATATTTACCAAACCACCATGCTCCGCAGGCAGCTCCATTGCACAGGTAGTCGATGCCCAGGTAACTGGTTTTGTCCGCCAGATGAACATGTCCGCTGATCGCCAGTTTGATGTTCGGATAATCTGAAAATAGGTTTTTTATTTTTCGAGCATCAACGTGCATCCAGGCTCCAGGAATGTTCCAGCTATCATTTTTATCGTTGTTTCCATCAAAGAATACCGCAGTTGAAATGATCGGTATGTGGGAAACGACACAAACAGGTGTTCCTGTTCCGGTCTGTTTCAAATCTTCTTCAAGCCATTCAAATTGTTCTTTGTCGAGTTTTGCTATATATGACTGGTGGTCGTCACTGCGATGAGAACTGTCGAGAAAAATGAAATGCCAGCCATTTTTGTCCATACTGTAATAACGGTTTGGCATTCCCAGTTCTTTAACAGCCCAGTTTTTCCCGAAGAGCGGATCATTTTCAAGCTGCTTATCATTCATGCCCCAACCCCAAACATCGTGGTTACCAATACAACTGTAAAGTTCATAATTCAGTTTCGAACGGTAATATTCCTGCCATGAGTTCCATTGGGCTGCAGTATCTTCCTTGCTTCGTTTCAGCGATTCCATGATGTTGTCGCCGGAATTGATCACAAAGTCGGGTTTTTCATCCAACGCATGAATCTCTTCAAGCAGATTTCGGATGCCTCTTTCGGGAACCGGACCAGGATGAATATGCATGTCGGTCAGGTGAACAAAACGAAGTGAACGGGTGCTTGTTTTCTTTTCATTTGCCTGAAGGTTCAAGGTGCTGGCACCCATAATTCCAACTAATGATGTGGTTAGAAAATTTCGTCGTTTCATTGCGGAGAGGTTTGGTTTAATGAATTTTTCGTTGTGGATTAATCAGAAATGACAAATACTTTGAATAGATATTGCTGCTTGAATTTTACTCATTCATAAACTAATCAAACTTATGTAAGCGGAAAGAAATGCACGTTAGGAGAGTGTTACCAATAACTGGAATTTAGGTTATTAAATGACTAAACAATGATTACAGTAGATTGCAGTTTGGTTAATGCATGAAATCAAACTGCAATATATAAATCTGTCTTATCTTAAATTAGAATTATATTCAGGCGTAATAAGTTGATTTTTAATTTTTTATATCTAACTTTAGCTCAAATTTTAATACCTGAAAAAATGGAAGATTTAAACAAGAATGCAGAACCAGAAAAGGCGATTGAGAAACAAAATGATTTGAAAAAAGAGACTACTGAAAGCATTGTGTTAAATGCACCAAAAGTGGTAGCGAAAAGAATCCGGGTGAGGACAAAACCCAAGCCAGCAGCCGCAATTGTAACTGAAAGTATTCCGGTTGCTGCAGTTAAAATTAGTACACCTGTTGTTGAAACGCCTAAAGCTGAAAAACAAACCAGCAAAAAAGTAAAAAAATCGGAAGAAAAAGTTATTGTCAAGAAATCTCCAAAAAAGAAAAAAACTGAAACAGAACCGGCTGTTAATGCAGAGGCTGCGGTGGATTTGACTGTAGAAAATGAAAAAACTGATACTGTAAAAGTTATTAAAAAGGAAGCAAAAAAGGCTGAGAAAAAGGTTGACAAGCTGACGAAGAAAGTCAAAAAAGCGAAGAAGAAAGATGAAAAAAAGGAATTGAAAAAGAAATTAGAAAAAGCCATTAAAAAGCGTAAAATCAGTTTCAAGGACCTTAAAAAAGCCAAGGAATAATTGACTAGCCTTTTTTATTGAAAACTAAATAGATAAGAATCCTAAACGAAACGGGAGTGTCTTACAATGACACACCCGTTTCGCTTAACAATATTCATAAATTTCGGCCATGAACAATTTAATTAACGATCCTCACCATACTAAAAGTGAATCGATGTTTTAGCACCCCAGACAATCGGCGTTTCAGGCTTTGATGGATTAGTATTCCACAAACACTGGCGAACGGTCATTAATTTGGTTACCGGATCCAAAGTAATGAGAAGAAAAGACATCTTCGTCTGATCCAAACTCGAAACCGCTCCTTTCATAGGTGAGTCTACCTCAATCGTTTTCAAGGTCGCATCCTGATCAGGACCTTTATATTCGTAGAAACGGCTTTCATGGGCATTCCCGTGGAAATAGACTTTTATATTTGGATGCGACTTCAGGAAGGTAACAAATTCACGTTGCTCAATTACGCTGGTATCTGCAACTGTTGAGCCATCCTTAAAAACATCGCTGAGCAAGTTTTCAAATTTGTCGGTCGTATTAATTTTATGAATACCGTTAGGATTACTAAAATGCTTCGATTCGACATTCGGTTCGTCGTGGGCAAATAATACCACCGGAGTCGATGCCTGAACCAGTTTTAAATCATTTTCCATCCAGTCCCTTTCTTTGGAGTCGGGCCAAATATTTACGAAAACGAAATGCACCCCGGCCACATTCTTTGAATAATGGATTTTATCGGTTGCGTAATTGTAGGTAGCCGAAGTTTTTTGACTTTCAGGAAACATGTAATTGTAAATCCCAAGCAAAGAACTATTGTCAGTAGGAATGCCGACGATTTTATAATGGCCGATTGCATTAGAAACATCATGGTTGCCGGGGAGCAGCCACAGTTCTGTTTTTTGATTCTTTCGGTTTATGGTGGTTAATCCATTGATATAAGTGGTCGTAAATTGCTCCCAGGATTTTGCGGCACTTTGAATACCAGGTTCGGAACGATTGGCAATATCACCGGTATTGATCAGGTAATCGATTTCGCCGACTGGCAATCCTGCGCATGCCCCACTGTCAATTGGTAAAGTCAGATTAGGCAAGGTGTTCATTTTATTCACCATAGCCTCGTTCACGGCAAAGGCTGTAACATTTGAATCGCCTCGAAAAGCACTTCGGGAGTATCCAAAATGTGAATCGGAGGTGAAGACAATCTGAACGGGATGATTCCGGTTAAAACTATCGCAACCAATTACAAAAAACAGGAATATCAGGAATATCGCCGTTTGTGATGTCCGGATTTTTATTTTTCGGATTCCTCTTTTGTGTATATTATACCTCATAGCGTGATATTATATGGACGCTTATAGCTGTAAATAATATTTCCGCTGGTACCTACAAAGCTAACTCTAATGCTGTCAGCCTTTAGAGAAACAACGGAAAACGCAGGGTCAGATTGGCTAAATACTGACATTTCATTGGTGCTGCAAGGACGGGTTTCTCCTCCGGTGCCGGTAACAATATAATCAAGCTTTTTCCCTTTTTCATGCAAATGTTGCAAGTCATGATCGTGGCCGCAAAAGTAAAATTGAGCATTGTATTTTTCGAGCAATGGTTTTACTTTTTGAATCATTTCCAAGGTGCTTCCGTGTTTCTTGCTGGCAGAATAAATCGGATGATGTCCGAAAACAAGAATGCATTGTTCCTTAGAACTTGCCAGGACATCTTTCAACCATTTTATCTCTTTGGCGGTATCCTGTTTCACGACATCAGGATATCCTTCTTTTTTCCAGTATTCATTGACCAGCGGAGGAGTATCGAGAAAGATAAAACGCGCAGAAACTGATTCGCTTACCTTTCTGACAAAGGTGTAATAACGATCGGTCAATCGCCAGCGACGGCTAATATTTGTATAATCAATTTCAGCCTGGGAATTGCCTTTGTAATCATGGTTTCCAAGAACCGGGAACCACTCTACCTGAAGAGAATTCGATTTATACACATTTTCAAAATTGGCCATCCACAGCGGATCCTGAGTGGAAGCAACACCGCTCATCTGGAAATTATCGCCGCAACTCACCACAAATTTTGCATTGATGCTATCGGCTGTTTTTCCCATCTGATCGGCAACTTTAAGTTGAGAGCCATAACTATTCCAACCCCAGTCGCTAACAATCAGAAAGTTAAAGGCCTTTTCAAATGTTTTGGAAGTAACTACTTCCACTGGTTTTATTACCGGGGGTTTTGGAACTGGTGTACATGACGCTAAAAGGATTACCGACATGAGTAAACCTGAATTAATAATATTCATTTTCATTAGATCTGTTTTATTTTATTGGAAATTGGTGAATCGAGTTAAAGAAGAAACACCCATGGCTGAAGCTTGTGTTTCAAGACCATGGGTGTTTTATCTATATTCTCCGGACTATTTGGCTGGATTTAAAGAGGCGCAATATCAATTACTACAAATGTACCAGGAATTAACTTGGACTTGGCGGTACCGGTTTGAGCTTCAAAATCGGCAGAGGTCGCGTAAATGTGATGAGTTTGTTTATTCAGTGTAATCGTTTTTGCTCCTTTTTGAGTCTTGATGGTTTCAGAAACGACAAATGAGTCTTTGCTGACTTCTTTCACAACCGTAACGGTACCTTCACCATTCGAAGTATATACACATTTGAGGGCTGGGTCGAAAGCTGCACCATCACATTTTTCGCCAATAGGCAAAGTTGTGATCACTTTTCCGGTTTCAGAATCCAGTACAATCAGGAGTTTATTGGCACAAGCGCTGAATAAGCGGTGTGTTTCATTATCGAGGGCCAAACCTGTAGGTTCTGTTCCTGGAGCAATCGGCCACACTTTTTCAACTTTGTACGAGGTCGCATTGATAACTGCAACACTGCTGGCACTTTCCAGATTCACATAAATCTTCCCTTTTCCATCCGTCGCTGCTGCTTCAGGATTTCCGGTAAGATCAATGGTTGCAACGATTTCATTGGTCTCAGCATTCATGACCGATACATTATTGGAATGTCCATTGAATACAAAAACCTTTTTACTGAACGAATCAAAAAGAATCGCATCGGGACTTTTACCTGTTACCTCGATCTTTTTAGTGACTGCAAATGTTTTCGTATCGAAGATTGTAACCAAATTATCATTTTTAGTCGTGATGAACCCTTTATTCAGAGCCGGAGCGATGGCAATTCCATGAACACCATCAAGACCTGTTATTTTTCCGACAACCTTTCCATTCGACTGATCAACAACCTGAACCATAGTTCCATGTGATACATATACTCGGCTTGAAGTGTCGTCCGAAAACAGATAATCCCATTTTTCGTCACCCTCAAGTTTGAATTTGTTTGCAATTTTATATCCTTCTTTGGCAATATTTTGTGAATAAACAAACCCAGCGGTCAACAAAAGGATTAATACTACGGTAATTTTTTTCATGAGTGTCTTGTATAAAAATTTAAATTACTGAACTGGTTTGGTGGTCGGTAGATGTTTATTTCCGGTTCCATCGCTCGGATAGGCTCCCAAGTCACGATTCAAAGGCATTGCGCTGCCAACTGAATAAAAAGGAACAGAAGCGCTTGTTGTACCGGTCCCGATAGCCGGCGAACCCGCTTTTAAAGAAGGAATGGTATTGTCAACCAAACAACCGGTGACATCCTTGTCCCAGTTGGTAAATACAGTTCCGCAAGGAGTAAGACCTGCAGCAATTTTATCGCTTGATTGCAGAGTTCCAGCAGAACCAATAACATAAGGCATATTGGTGAATGTATCAACTTTTGCATCATACATGTAAAGGAGGTTGTTGGAGTATTTGCAATTATTTACATCGGCTTTCGTGCTGATATTGATCCCATTACGGCATCCTACAATCACATTGTTGTAAACCGTCGCGGCTGCGAACTGGTCAATCAGGATAGCCGACGAAAGCTCACCTACTTTTCTCCAGTTGCCATTGACAATGGTATTGTTATAAATGTTCCATTTGGTTTGAGGCGTTAAAACTTTCTTGCCGGTATTCAGTTTGATTCCGCTGTTTGAAGAACTCCAAATATAGTTGTAGGCAATGTCGCCATGGGCTCCGGCTTTGATGTTAAATAAATCACCATCAGGACCACCTAAGCGTTGCATCACATTTCTTTTGATACTGCAGGTAATATTTCCGGCTAAATGGACGCCATCATCAATGCCACCAAACATCCAGTTGTCTTCAAAAATAATTTTAGCTCCTGCATCGTAACTCTGGCTGCCTTCCACATCGAAACTTGCCTGGGCGCTTCCGGTTGCATCTGGACCACCGGTGTAGTTGATATGTGTGAATTTTATACTTACATACTTTGCAGTCGAATCAACCAGAATTCCACCCCAATAACCTGTTAAACCAAGATTGGCATAGGCTGTGGAAGGATCTTTAACCGATATGGTAATGGGTTTTGCTTCTGTTCCATTACATATCAATGTCCCTGCCATTTCGATCCGGTAATTTCCGGTGGCAAGAATCTTAACCCCTGGCGAAACGCCAAAGGAATCCTTTGGATTAACAATCATATCACCATCCAGATAGTAGGTCGAATCCTGTTTCAGACTGCCTTTCAAAGTGCCTTTTAAATGAGCGCTTTTAATGTATGAACCGGCAGGCGGCGGAGTGTTTGTACTCGATACTAAGTCAGAACCCTTCTGACAAGCAAAAAACGACATGGCAATTAAGCCAGTACATAAATAGGAAATAAGATTTTTCATACTCGTAAAAATTAATTGATAAATGGTTAAATGGAATATTTTATGCCGATGTAAAAACTTTGGTAGTTATATGATTTCTCAACCAGGGTATGGTCGTCTTTGATGTAGCGTTCGATTGGGCTGTTCAAAATATTTGAAGCCTTTGCATTAACAAATAACTTTTTCCCTATCTTTTGTTCTATTGAAAAACCCAGGTTATTGTAATTGGCCTGATAGATGTCTTTCCCGTAAGCATCGCTTGGTGTCAATAAATTGTAGCCTTGCATCGTATAGGTCAGACTTGATTTCAGACCCCAGTGCTGATTGCGATACGAAACTGCAAGATTGAACAGGTGCGGCGATTGGCCGACCAATGGCCGTGTTTCAATTTTTGTAATCGTATTCTGGTATGCATTATCGACAATGACAAAATAGTGCTTGGGTACATCAACTGCCGAATGGGTATAGGTATAATTGCTGGTAAAACCAATATTGCCAAAGTATTTCATGGCCACCAGTTCCAATCCGTAATTGGTACAATTGGCAATGTTCTGGAATGACTTGCTTTCGCTGCCCGATTTCACAATTTCTTCAATCGCATTGTTTATCTTTTTGTAGAATACTCCAGCGGTAATAACTTCTTCTTGTTTTGGATAAATTTCGTAACGCAGGTCAACACTATTCCCGGTGGCGTGCTGCAAATTTGGATTTCCACTTTGAGATCCTGCACGAGGATCGGAATACGGTATAATTTCGGTATATCCCTGCCTGTTGATGGCCTGATAAAGCGAGAATCGAAGGTTTTGCCGGTCGGTGATTTTGTAAGTCAAATGCAAGCTGGGTAAAATATCAAAATAGTTGAGCGTAGCGCTTGCAACCGGAAACTGCAGATTATTCTGATTGTGCTCGTTGGTCATATAGGTGAACTCTGCCCTAACCCCGGTGAGCACTTGCAGTTTCCCAAATGAAGCAGTAACCATACCATAAGCAGCCTCCACATTTTCCCATGCCCTGTAATTTCCCGGATTTAAGTAAGCGTTTCCTTTTTGTTGCTGATCGTTCCGGCTATTTGAGAGAGGAACTGTCAGTAGGTCGGGATTCGCATAGTTGGCATAATCGGAGGTTGGATCAAAAAAGTACTCATTGGCATAATTTTGCCTGAATTTTCTCCGGGCCATTCCGCCTGTTTTAAACTCAAAATCGTGATCAAAAAGATGGGTTTTGTATATGATATTCACGTTTGCAGATACGTTTTCATCCTTATTCCATTGCCAGTTCCGTGTGACCGGTCTTGAATAATTGAGGGTGGCCGGGCTATTTGTACCCAGTTTTGCCAGGACAATACTGGCAAAATCGGGTGAGCTGGAATTCGCCCTGGCGTATAAAATGGTCCAGTCAATATGAAGTTTGTCCGACAATTTGTGCTCACCTATTAAGGTGGTGGTTGATAGACCTGAAAGGTCTGTCTGTGTTTGAGTTTCGATCGGTCGGATGTTTTGTCCGCCGTTTTCGGCCTGTCGGTCGGAGAATTCCCTGACCCGTAATTCCGTGCTTTGAAACAAGGAACTAAATAAGGAGATTTGGTTGTCCTTGTTGAACTGGTAATCCAGTTTAATGTAACCGCCGTATTTGCTTTGACCTTTGCTGAAAGCCTGATGTTCCCAATATTCTGCCACATTTTTGTTCGTATTCGGATCTGATATGTAACTGGTATAATCATAGGTATTTGCCTGCGAAGTTTTTTGAGCACTCAAAGCGAATAATACTCCCAGTTTTTTGTTGAAAAACCGGTCTCCGCCTGAAAAATTGAAAAGAAAATCAGGAGAGGCCTTTTTAGGTTCAACGACCAGGTTTTTCCGGGGAAATTCTGATTCCCGGGCCAGGTAATCCGGTCCGTGTATCGCACTAAAATCTTTAGAAGCCACGGTACTATTGTCGAAAGTCAGGAAGTCGTGATTGGTGTAATACATGTTGTATCCTGAACCACCTTCCACTTTAAAAAACCGGTGATCGGAGGCTTGTTTCATTTTTATATTGACGGTACCACCCAATGCGTCGCCTTCTACATCAGGAGTTAACGATTTTACCACTTCAATACGTTCGACCATATCCGAACCAATCATGTCAAGAGATGCTGCACGGCCTGATGAGCTGGTGCTTGGCATGGCTATCCCATTCAGCATCGCGCTGTTGTACCGTGGAGGCATGCCCCTGATCACCACCTGAGCGTTGCTGCCAGTGCTGTTTTTAATCATCGAAACCCCTGACACCCGCTGAAGAACATCGGCAACATTCAAATCGGGCAGCGATTCAATCGCCTTTGCACTGACTACATTGATGACCTGGTTGGAATTCCGTTCTGAATTCCTGGCGCTGATATCGGTACTTTTATCCGTTTGCATCACAATATCTACCTGACCCAATTCTTCACTTTCCTGAGAAAGTTTGAAATTGAGGATCGGATTATCTCCTGTCTGAATCGTTAATTGGCTTTCAGCCTTATGATAGCCGATGTATTTGCAGACAACCTCGTAATCTCCCCTTGGTACATTTTTGAAAAAATACGTTCCATCTAAACCCGATACGGCCTGAAGTTTTAACTCCTTTACGGTTACGGTGGCACCTACCAATATTTCTCCGGTTTTGGCATCATTGACTTTACCTTTTAGCACGGCTGAAAAAATAGGGCTGGAAAAAGAAGATAGGATAAGAAGACAAACAAGAATGCGCTGCATATGGATTTATATAAAGTAAAATACATGATTTTGCTGTTCGGCAGCTGAACATCTGTTGTATTTAATTCGAAAAACTGGGAATAAAAACACAAGATGTCCCAAGACGATGAGTCAAATCAGAGTACAATGTTAGGTTCAATCCCGGGAGTCGTCAATGGGTACTTTAACTGAAAGCGGGTAGCTAAAATCACTATCAACAGTAAAATTTGTGTGGAGCCTTGTATTTCAAAGACTTTGGAATTCAAAAAGATAGGACTTTAATTGAGAATTAATAATTGCAATAAAAAATTAACAAATGCTTGATGGTTTAGCAACAAAACACCTTTGAAGATCATTACTGAATGGGATAGAATTGAGGATTATGGTTAGTGAAATTCATTAAATTGAGTAAACTATTCTATATTTGACTTCAGCTATTGACGATCTGATAAATCAGGAGAAGAAAAATCCGGAATGCCAAAAATCAGCATCCCGGATATCCTCGGTCTATAAACAGCTTATTGCTTCAGGAATGATTTGGACGTATTACAATTGTCATTTTGAAGGAACCTAAAATACAATCCGCCTTTCAATTGATCAATAGCAAGGGAATTACCCACAGGAACATTTCTTATTTTTTTAAGATGTACCTATATATCGTTTCTCCCTGATGATCAATAAAGGAGAAAGTGAAGTTCTTCTTTGTAACAGAACAAAGCGTAAAGCCCGGGTTTGGATTGCAAAAAAGGGTCCCATCTGTACTATTTACATTTCTGGACTGAGAAGCTGAAGAATTGACAATATAATTCACCATTTTACCTTTTGGTTTTATGTGCTGAAAATTATGAATGTGACCACAGATATAAATATCTGCTTTTCTGTTCTCAATGATTGTTCCTACTCTTTTTTGCATATCGAGGCGCTCAACTTCTGCCTTTTCGGTATCTGCATAAACAGGGTGGTGTCCTATGACGATCTTCCACCGATCATTTGAAGAAACCAGAGTCGAGTCTATCCATTTAAGCTCTTTTTCCATATCTTGTTTTCCTGCATCGGAGTAGCTGCCGTCTGTCCGGTATTTATCGATGATGGGAGCCGTATCAATAAATACAAACAAACACTTATTTTTTTTACCCGCGCCGATGGTTCTCTCAATCGAATAATATCGTGCTGGCGCTTTCCAGCGTCCGGATACTTTTGAATAGTCTAAAATTGCTTGCACACTTCCATGATATTCATGATTCCCAGAAACAACATACCAAGGGATATTCATCAATGAAGAAGCTGTATAAATATTTTCAAATTTATCCTTCCATTCACTATCAAAAGTGCTTTTCACACCGTCGTCGTGAATTGGATCTCCGGCGACGGCGATAAGGTTTATCCTGTTGAATTTTGCTTCTTCACCCATAAGTGTTGCAATATTTTTTTGCTCAGAAACTCCTCGTCTCCCCATATCATTGGCAACCATAAAATTCAACGCATTCGAAGGTAACTTTTCGGGAGTAATTAATATTTGAGCATTTACCGAAGAAATCAACAAAAACAACATCAAAAAAGCACTTAAAATTTGTTTCATAAACACTAATTTAGACACCAGTTAATAAATACATCCTACAAGGATAGAGTGAATATCAGGAGTCTGCAATGGGCACTTTAGTTGAAATCAGATAGTCATTTTCACTATGGGCGGCACAATACACGTTAAACATTGTCAGTCAAATGCTTTGAAATACAGAAAGATAGAGGTGTAACTGGAAATTAATATCTGAAATATTTTCTTAATAGATGATTAATCGTTAATTAATCATTTACCCTTGATGATCATAGTGTATTCGTATAAATTTGAGGTTCAATAAAACGGAGATTTTGGACAAGCAAATCAAACGAATTATTATCGCCGACGACCATGCTGTCGTTCGCACCGGATTACAACTCATCCTTGAAGAAACCGATAATGTGCGTATCTGTGGTGAAGCGTCGAACGGATTTGAATTGATTGAGAAACTCAGGCACATGAAGTATGATCTGGTCATTTTGGATATTTCGATGCCTGGGAAAGATACCCTGGACCTGATCAAAGAGATTCAATCGAACCAGACAGGGATACCGGTGGTTATCTTTACCATGAATCCAGATGAAGTTTACGCATTGCGAATGCTGCGAAACGGAGCCTCAGCATACATCAACAAAGAAACTGATCCTGAGCAGATCATAGAAATACTAAGAATAGTTCTTTCCGGAAGAAAATATTTCAGCCAGCAGCAAAGCGCAATGCTGGCCGAACTGGTGATTGAGCCCGAAAAGAATGTCAGTTCACCACTGCACGAAACACTTTCTGACCGCGAATTTCAGGTGTTCTTCCTGCTCGCTTCTGGTATAAAGAAATCTGAAATTGCCAACAAGCTTTCCATCAGTAAACATACCATCGGAAACCATCGGAGTAATATTATGCACAAGATGAACCTGGCTGCCAATTCCGAATTTACCCGGTACGCCATTCGACATGGAATTGTGAAATGAAGAAGGCCTGGCAAATCGCTCTGGCTTTAATTCTTTCGTCCCACTGGTTATTCTTCACTTCCTCCTGTCAAAAACCCTCGGTCGAAATCCAAAAAGCTCAAACCATTTCTGAAATTGGAAAACTGCTGTCAGCTACCAATGACACAGGCCCGGTCTCTACTGATCGTGCCATAGAGTCTGCTCATAAAGCCGTATCGATGGCCAAAAGCATACAAAACGACAGCTTGCTCATTCGGTCGTGGCTGGTACTTGGAGACAATTTCCGTCTTCAGGGCGAAAATGACGAAGCATTCGATTTTTTTCAGGATGCACTGGACCTTTCCAAAAAATCAGGATTCGAACGTGGAAAATGTCAGTCTTTAATCGAAACAGGAACTATTTATTATATCCGCGGTCTGTTTGATCAATCAAGCGAGCTATTTCATAAGGCACTGGAAATAGCACAAAAAAAGAAATATCCCGATCTCGAAGCAAATGCCTTAAATCAAATTGGCAAATACCTGCACACCACCGGACATTTTGAAGAATCTGTTATTTATTATCAGCGAGCCATTGCCATTTATAAATCGTTGGGGAACAGTCAGCAATCGGTATCTGTCTTATTAAGTCTTGGAAAAACCTATAACAATGATGGCAACTTTTACATGGCTTTAAAGTTTTATTTGGATGCGTTTACTGCATATAAAAAAGCAAATGACTTTGGGAATTTGGCTGATGTCTGTAACCATCTGGGAACTGTTTATCTGTCTCTAAACCAGCCAGACAAATCGATGGAGTATCACCGTAAAGCCATGAATTACCGCTTAATTCTGAATACACCTGAAGGATTGGCTAATTCGTATAACAACATTGGAAAAGTTTTCCTGACGAAGAATCAGCTTGACAGCGCTCAGCTATATTTTTCGAAAGCTTTGTTCAACTGCGAACAAATCGGGTACATCAAGGGAAAAGTAAAAGCCCTTACCAATATGGGAAAAGTCGAAACCCTCCGGGCCAATTTTCCATCTGCTGAACGCTATTTGCTGCAATCAATCAGCATTGCCAGAAACTCCGGCTATGTTGCAGGTATTGCTGAAGCTTCGCTCGAATTGGGCAATGCATATCTGGGCTTACACAAATCAGATTCAGCCAGACAGTTTTTTCAACTCTCTCTTGAAAAAGCAAAACTGACAAACCTGGTTCAGCTCGATCATGACGGCTATTGGGGTTTATACCAATGTTCACTCATCGAAAAAGACTTTAAAAAATCACTGGAATATTACACCCTTTTCGCTCAAACGGAAAAAGAGCTCATGCAGGCGAGAGAAAATCAGCGATTGGCAGAATTACGAATCTCATTTGAGACAGAAACGAAAGAAAAAGACAATGAAATGTTACGAAAATACATTGAATTCCAGAAAATGTCCATCCTTCGAAAGGACGCATTTATGTGGATTTTCATCGCTGCATTAGGTTTAACAGTGGCATTTTCAGCTATGTTTTATTTTCGTTTCGAAAACAAGAAAAAGGCCAACCGAAAGCTTGAACTACTCAACCATCAGGTCACCATACAAAATCAGGAACTGGAGAAATTAAACAAAGAGCTTGAAATTGCCAACCGTGAAAAGGACAAGGTATTTTCGATCATTACCCACGAACTTCGCAACCCACTTTTCTGGTTTAAAAATTTAACCGAAATGCTCTCATTGAAATACAGTACAATGCCGCCCGAGAAAGTTCAGAAAACCCTGAACGCCCTCGACGAATCAGCCAAAAATGCATTTCACCTGATGGACAATTTGCTGCATTGGTCACGGTCACGTCTGAACCGGATCACCCCCGTAATCTCGGAACATTCGATGGAGAAACTGGTCTCCGAATCTTCACGGATGTACGAGACCATCCTGAAACAAAAAAACATACAACTAATCACCAATCTTTCCGGAGATTCATTTATCAGGGCCGACGCTGATCTCTTTATGTGTGTGGTCCGTAACCTGGTTTCAAATGCAATCAAATTTACTCCGGAAAACGGAACCATCGAGATCAACTCCGATCGTGAACGGCAGCATTATGTCATTTCAGTATGCGATTCGGGTATCGGTATAGACGAGAAATACAAAAAGTCGATCTTCAATTCCGAAGTGAATTCTATATCGGTGGGATTATTGAGCGAAAAAGGTTCGGGATTTGGGTTGAAACTGTGCAAGGAGTTTGTAAAAATGAACCGTGGAAAGATTTGGATTGAAGATAATTCAGATGGAGGATCATGCTTTTGCTTTACTGTGCCATCTGCAAACCTCATTAATCTTTAGGAAATGATTGTTTTTTAAAGTCTTAAAACTGGTTTATTTGAACGATCGCTCAAAGCTATATTCCGTTTGTCCATTGATGTTAACAAAGGCATATCTTACGCTGTCGCCATGGAAAGTAACAGCCGAAAAGGCTGAAGCCGACTTGCTGAAAAGTGACAATTCATTGGTGGCACA
>CAILJH010000287.1 GCA_903834475.1 uncultured Prolixibacteraceae bacterium
AATCATACTAAATTTCAGTAAATTAATTAAATGATTGAAGCATTGAATCAATGAATCTTGGAATATTCTCCTGTTTAAATTTTCTGAATGCCAAATTATCTACTTTTGCCACGTAAAATTTATTGGTATGGGATTTAAAAAGCCTGAATTGTTGGCTCCGGTTGGAAATGTGGAATCTTTCTATGCTGCACTGAATGCAGGAGCTGATGCTGTTTTCATGGGTCTTCAGGAACTGAATGCCCGCGGACGCGCCAGTAATTTTACCAGGCCCTTAATTCAGTTGGCTGTTCAGAAAGCCCGAGAGAAACGGATTAAAATTTACATTACCCTGAATGTACTGCTGAAAAATAAGGAAATCGATCAGCTAATTGAAATTCTGGCATTTCTCGAATCACTCCATGTGAATGCCATTATTATTCAGGACTGGGGCGTTTATTACATTGCCCGAAAGTACTTTCCCGGCCTGACTTTGCATGCAAGTACACAAATGGGAATCCACAATTCGGCTGGTGTAAACTTTGGTGCTTCGAAAGGAATTGTGCGAACTGTTCTGGCCCGTGAACTGACTATGCCGGAACTTGAAAAAATCAAAACTCACAGTCAAGCTGAGCTCGAGGTTTTTGTTCACGGCGCTTTGTGCTATTCATTTTCAGGAATGTGTCTTTTCAGCAGTTATTCCGGAGGTCAGGGCGCAAATCGCGGAATCTGCAAACAAAGTTGCCGAAGGATTTATCAGGGTGGGGGAGAACAGCATGCTCTCTTTAGCCTGAAAGACAATCAGCAAATTGAAAACCTTCAGAAATTGATGGCGCTGGGTATTAATTCCCTGAAAATCGAAGGGCGGATGAAGTCTGCTGATTATGTATTTCAAGTCTGCAAGGCCTATCGGATGGCCATAGATAATCAGCAAAATATGGAAATTGCGCGCCAAATGCTTGAGTTGGATATGGGACGCGAAAAAACCGGGTATTTCCTGAGCGGTTCGATCACAGATGGAATTACGGATGATTCTTCTATTGGCATACGGGTTGGTGCAATTACCAGTGTGGAGCGAAAATCAATTTCATTTACGAGTTCAGTCGATCTGGAAGAAGGTTTCCGGATCCGGATTCGTAAAGAGATTGATGACGAGCAATTGTATGTTAAAATGGAAAATTTCAGTAGGAATGGCGATGTTTACCAGGTTCCGGCTGATTTAAGTGGCAAAATATCCAAAGGCGATGAAGTTCTGCTGGTTCGGGTTAAAACTCAAAGTTTTTCTTCGCGGCTCGGAAATGTAAATGTACTTCCGGAACTAAAAAAGCAACCGCTTAAAAAACAGGAGATCAGAAAAAGCCTTCAGATTGAAGGCAATAAAACGCAATTGCCCATTTTGCTGGTTCGAATTGGAAGTCCTGAATGGTTGTCCAAACTGCGGTTTGATGATTACCAGGCTGTTATTCTTTCGTACAAGCGATCGGATTGGGAAAAGTTTGATGTGAATACTTCAGTATATCAGCAAAACAGACAAAAGATAAGGATTGAGTTTCCTAAATTCATTTCAGAGAACCTGCTGGATTTTTACCGGGATCTGGCATCCAGACTTTTTGGCTCAGGTTATAAGCACTTTATTGTCAGTCATCTCTCACAGAAGTTACTGATTCCGGCAGGTGCTGAAATTAGCTGCAACGAAAATGTGTATGTATTAAATGATGCCGCCGCCCGGATGTTACACGAGGAAAAGATCAGTCAATTTATCTATCCTCTTGAAAATGATCTGGATAATTTGCTTTCGATGGTTAATAAACAGGGAGTTGTTCCGCTTTACTTTTATCCGGAATTGTTTTATTCCAGGATGCCTGTCAGAAAGGACGCTGACAATCATTTTTTTGCCGATGAGAATAATAAAAAGTTCAGAATAGATGTTCGGGATGGAATAACTGTTGTGTACCCCACCATTCCGGTGGCTTTGTTCCATTACCGGATTCAATTGGAGAAGAATGGATTCAACCGGTTTTTAATAGACTATTCCGGAGAAGCCATCAATTCGAATGTGGTCAAGCGGATACTTAAAAAATACCAGAATTCAGAAGCCATTCATCCTTCTTCCAATTTCAACTTCAAACTGGGATTAAAATAAGGAAAATGAAAAAAGGAAAATATTCGTCACACGAACTTTTTCCTTTTTCCTAATTTTCTATTTTCTTGCTTCTTTATTGATCGTTCATCGAAACCAGGAATTCTTCAACAGAATCGGTTCTCATGATTCTAGTTTTAATGAATTCCATCGCTTCAATTGAATTCATGTCGCTGAGGAAATTGCGGAGAATGTACGTTTTGTCAAGCACGTTTTTGTTCATTAGCAAGTCTTCGCGGCGAG